>CAXMQO010000054.1:0-14737 GCA_964195515.1 uncultured Saprospiraceae bacterium
CCGAGCGGTGCCCCGTTCGCGACGGAGGTGACCTTCTTGAGCACGGTTGAGAAGAAGGAGGGCAGCAAGTCGGTCGAGGTCGCCCAGATGATCAGAGCCAGAGCGATAGCCGCTGCAGCAACGATGACAAGGGCGTACTCGGCGGTCGCTTGCCCGCGCTCGTCGATGAAGATTGCTCGCATGGAGAATCCTTTCGTTCACCGGCGTCCGGCCGGGGCGGTGGGAAGTCGGGAGTGAGTTGAGTGCTGACTGGTCGTCGAGATGGGTGATGTTCATTGCTCAGGGCACTCCTAGACCGAGACGTTCGAGGCTGCCGAGCACAGCCGGGCCGATCGTGAGGATCAAGAATCCAGGCAGGATCAGCAGTGCCAGCGGGAAGAGCAGCTTGACCGGAAGGCGTCTCGCTGCCATGAGTTCCCGGGATCGCTCCTCATTGCGGAGTGTTGTTGCGTACCCCGAGACCGCCGGCTGCAACGGAGCGCCGGTCGAGAGCGCCCGGTGAGCCACGACCAGGAGGCCCCGGCCATCAACGGTGCCGGCGCCCATCCCTCCCCCGACACGAATGGCCTGATGGAGACGGGCAGAGGCCTCACCGGGAACCGAGGTTGCTGCCGCGTTCGCCGCCGCCGAGAAGGTCAGCCCGGCGCTGAGTCCGAGTGCTGTGAGTTCCGCAAGGACCGCCTCGTCGTCGCTGCGGCTCGACGATCGAGGCCGGTGCCGGGCTACGGCCCAGACGGCCAGGCCAAGGCCGATCCCGATTCCGAGGATCGGGGTCAGGACGAAGGCCCCAAGAGCGCACGCAGCCACGATCTCTCGCCGATTCCCTCGCAGAATCGCCGCCACAAGACCGAGCGCGGCCAGGACCATCATCGTTCTGCCCGCCGCACGATCGCCGCAACCGCGATCAAGCCGAGCATCTCGAGCCCGAGGCCGACACCCAACACCAACCAGCCAAGACCACCATGCGCTACGAGCCCGGCACTCCGACCGGTAGCCACCAGCAGCACCGTGAAGGCGAGTGGCGCGACCCCGACGATCAGTGCCGAGAGCCGAGCCTGTGCGGTTGCCGCCCTCCGCTCCCGCACCAGTTCGGCCGTGGCCGCAGCCCTCTCGGCGAGCCCGTCGAAGGTGTCGGCGACGCGGGCCCCGGACCAGTCGCTCAAGCGGAAAGCCGCCGCGGCAAGTCGCCCATTCTCGGGCAGTTGCAGTTCGATGGCCTCGGCGATCTCGGTCATCTGCATCCCGGCCGCAGCAAACCGCACCGGGCGATCGAGTTCGATCTGAGGCACACGGTGTGCCGCTTCCGCGAGCGCACTTCTCAGCGAGGCACCCGAGCGCAACTCCGCGGCCATCGCACGGAAAAGTGTCGCTTCATCGTCGGGCGTGACACTCGTCGCTCGTCGCCGGAGGGTCGCGACGACACCCCAAACTGCAGCTCCGACGAGCACGAGCCTGGGCTCAATCGCTGCCACGGCGGCGATCGCGATCATCACAAAAGGAACACCCAGAGCGAGAGCACCGGCAAGGAGCACGGCCGTCAACACCGGTACACCTCCTCGACTCCATCAGAGTCAACGTCGGATATCGACGTGACGAGCCGACTCCCCCGACGCCGGGTGACGAACACGATGCGATCGATAGCGGAACGGATCTGCGCCCGGAGTGTGTCAACCGAGACACCAACATCGGCGGTCGCCGCAAGGCTCTCGAGTCGCCACAACGCCTCTTCTGGACCGTTCGCGTGGATCGTCGACATCGATCCATCGTGTCCGGTGCTCATCGCCTGGATCATGTCAAGGGCCTCCGGCCCTCGAACTTCACCGACGACGATGCGATCGGGTCGGAGACGGAGGGCATGCCGGAGCAGACTTCGCATGGTGATCTCACCTGCGCCTTCGGCATTTGGCGGCCGGGCTTCGAGCCGCACAACATGGCCATCGAGACGGAGTTCCGCGGCATCCTCGACCGTGACCGTGCGTTCCGACTGGTCGATCTCCTTGGACAGGACATTGAGCAACGTCGTCTTCCCGGCTCCGGTGCCACCGGCAACCAGCAGGTTCAGTCGATCCGATACAGAAGTCCGGAGCAGATCGGCTCCATCCTTTGTGATGCCGCCGACTCGTACAAGGGCATCGAGATCGTTCACCGCCTCGCAGAAGCGGCGGACTGCGACAATCGGACCGTCGACCGACGCAGGCGGAATCACAGCGTGGAGCCGCGAGCCGTCCGGCAGTCGCGCATCAACCGCAGGACTCGCCCGGTCGATCCGGAGGCCAAGCGGAGCGATCACCCGCTCCACTGCTGCGATCACGGCTCGGTCGTCGGCGAAGGTGACCTCGGTGCGCTCGAGTGCGCCGCGTCGTTCGATCCAGACATCGGACGGGCCGTTCACAAGCACGTCCGTGACCTCCGGATCGCGGAGTAGGCGCTCGATCGGCCCAAGACCTGCAAGAGCGTCCACAGCGTCGACGATCGCCTCGGGACCAGCGAGCGGCGCGACCTCCGGTGCGATCAGGACGGCTGCCGCGGTGAGCGGTCCGCGTTCGAGCGGCACGTCGGACTCGAGGAGGCGTCGCACGATCCGATCGGTCACACCCATGACTGCTCCCAGACCCGTCGCCACGCTCGGATCCACCGATCACCCGGATGTGGAAGCCGACCCGTGAGCAGCGCCGCGATCGTTCCGGAACCCGGCCGAGGAAGCACCACGCCGCCTTCCGGGACTCGAACCCGCCACCCGGCGCGTTGGTAGACGGCTGGGCCTGCGTATCGATCCAGCATCGAACCGGGGATCAGAGGAAGTACGGGGATGGCACCATCACCGCCGATGTGATCAGCCGGGAGCCGGAACACGACAGCCGGCCAACCATCGACCAGAGCACGGAGCACCTGTTCGGCGTCCTCCGGATCGACGCCTCCGTTGCGCACTACCGCGATGCCACGTCGCTGCGGAGACAGATCGATCTTCGTGGGACCATCGGCCACGAGGCCCGCCAGGGTCAGCTCGCCCGGATACCTTGGCCCACGTACATCGAGGTCCACGATGAGTGCAGTCCCGGCTGCAGCGCCGAGCGCCAGCGGCGCGACGGCACCGAGTACCTCGTCCTCCGGCGACCAAATGGCGAGCGCCGGCATCTCCAACTCCATGTGTGAGCTTCCGGCACCGTATGCCAGACCAGCGTCCGGTTCAAGACCTTCGACTCATGGTCATCTCTGCGTCCGGCGGTGCCGATACAATCGATCATGATGCAGGAAGCAGCTTTCTTCGACCTCGACAAGACGGTCATCGCGAAGTCGTCGACGCTCGCGTTCGGCAGACCCCTCTACAAGGCCGGCTTCCTCGGCAAGAAGGCGCTCGCTCGGATGGGTCTCGCTCAGGCCTTCTACATGCTCTTCGGCGCCGACGAGGAACAGCTCGAACGGGCCCGCGATGAACTGCTCCACCTCACCGCCGGTTGGAAGCGCGACGAATTCGAGCAACTCGTCCGGGAGACGCTGACCGAAGTCGCCGAACCACTCGTCTACGCGGAGGCTCTCTTCCTCATCGACGAGCACATCCGTCGTGGCAGGCGAGTCATCATCATCTCCGCCAGCCCGGAGGAGATCGTCCGCCCGATCGCCGAACACATCGGCGTTTGGGAGGTCATCGCCACGAAGATCAAGACCGACGCACAGGGGCGGTTTATCCCCGAGATCGAGGTCTACGCCATGGGGCCCGGCAAGGCGGAGGCAATGAAGGACGTGGCAGGAAGGAAGGGCATCGATCTCTCCGGGTCCTACTCATACTCCGACTCCATCACCGATCTACCGATGCTCGAAGCGGTCGGGCATCCGGTCGCCGTAAACCCCGAGAAGGAGTTGCGGGCGATCGCTGAGGAGCGCGGCTGGCCGATTCTCGAGTTCCAGCGCCCGGTCAGCGTGGGTCCGACGATCCCGCGGCCTTCTCCGCTCACCGGCGCTGCAGTCGCTCTGTCGGCGGCCGCCCTCGCTGCCGCGATCGTCCTGATGAAGCGACGAGTTCGTCCCTAGGAGTTGTTTGAGGCGTCGATCTCCGGCGGCACGGCACCCGGGATTCCGGCCTCGGCGATCGCTTCGTGTTCGAGATGAAGTTCACCCGTGTCGTCGGAAGCGTCGACGACCTTCGCTGCTTTGGCAGCAATGCCCTCGGTCCTGGCGGCTTCGATCCTCGCCGTCGTCAACTTCGGTGCGGCATAGATGAAGAGCAGCACGTACGCCACTGCCGTCAGGAACCAGGGCATGCGGAGGGCGAGATCCCTCGAGCCTCCCGCCATCTCGACGGCTGAGACAAGCAGACCCCCGACGGCGAGACCGATCGGCATCATGCCCCACGCGAAGAACCGGTAAACCGAGTTGACGCGACCGAGAAGGTGATCGGGGATGATCGTCTGGCGGAGCGACACCGTGATCACGTTCCAGAGCACGCCGAAGAAGGAGAAGATCGCGAAGTTCACGAAGGCAACGATCCAGTTGCTCGTGAAGCCGATGACCGCCGTCGTGACCGTTGCCGCCACGAAGGTGAGGTAGAGCGACGTCCCGCTCCCGATGGCCTTCGAGATCCGCGGGGCGAGCACACTGCCGAGAACTCCGCCGATCGCGCCGGCGGCCCCAAGGATGGCGAACACGAACGCGGTGACGCCGAGGATCTCCTGGGCGAACAGCACGAACGTTGCGAACACGACCGAAGCGAGGGCATTGAGGAACCCCAGGATGATCGCCATCGGACGCAACAGCGGATGCCGCCACAGCCACGTGACACCCTCTTTGATCTCGCCCCACCAATCGACCTTTGCCTCGAGTTCCTTCTCATCTCGATCCACGCGAAACGTGCCGGTAACGAGGAGCAGAAGAGCGGCGGATATCGCGAAGGACCCTGCGTCGAAATAGAACGGCAGAGCGAACGCGACTCCGATGAGCACGCTGCCGAGGGGCGGGCCGATGAAGCTGTTCATCACCATCTCGGCTCCCCACAGGTTGCCGTTCGCTCGCTCGAGCCCTTCGGGTTCCACGATCGCCGGGAGGATCGTCTGTGCGGCGTTGTCGTACAACACCTCAGCCATCCCGAACAGAAGAGCGGCAACGACGAGGGTTCCGTAGAGGAGCCAATTCGTCGCAACGTCCGCGCTGCCGCCGATCTCGCCGGAAGACGGCAGGGTCGAGGACTGTCCGAAGACCACGATCGCAACAATGGCGGTCACGAACGTGCGAAAGACGTTCATCCAGAGCATCAGCTTGCGGCGGTCGACCCGGTCGGTGATGACCCCGGCCGGTAGCGTGAACAGCAGCCACGGCAGACGTTGAACGACCGCGATGAGCGCGATCAGGACCGCATTACGCGTGATCGCGGAGGCCAGCCACGGGTATGCAATCATGGCGACGCCGTCGCCGAGGTTCGAGACGACCGACGACGACCACAGCCGCCAGTAATTCTTGCCAAGGCGGATCTTGGGCTTCTTCTCCTCTTTCGCTGCGGTGTCGGTCATGTCTCTCTTTCGGATCCCAGGGTCGGGAGGTCGGTCGGGTAGACACCGGCGAGCATGCCATACACGCGTTCGCCCTCCCTCTGCTCGGCCGCAAATTCTGCCGCGAGTTCGGCGAGGCGGGAGGCATACTCGACGGCCCGCGACTCGGGGATTCGGGCCCTCCGGGTCGTGAACATTGGCAGCGGCTCTCCATCGACGATCCGCACGTCGCGAAGAGCGCCGTGCACCATGAAGAGCGGATCTTTCATCTCCCCCGGCCCCGACATGATGATCGTGCGTCCGGTCCGCCCGTAGTACTTCTCGGTCATCGCCCGGACCTGGCGAGTGCGCACGATGCGGATGAGTTCGCATCGTTCGAGAACCTTCAAGTGATAGCCGACAGTTCCCTTCGGCTTGTCGAGCGCCTCGGCGAGGTGACTCGTGGTGGCCGCTCGCTCCAGGAGGAGGTCGAGGATCGCGAGTCGGGTACCGTCGGCGAGGGCCTTGAAGGACGCCGGAGTGTCGGCGACCACTTCTTCGGCAATCTCGTAGTCGAGTCCCCCGCGGTCAGTCGTCGGATTCTCGGTCGGGCCGGTCTGCGCTTTGGTCGACATCTGCCGAATTGTCGGGGTTCTCCGTCCGTTTGTCAACCTTGTTGCCGACCGCCCACACCACAACGAGTACGAGCGCCGCGAGACCGGCCGCAATGCCGCCGAGGAGCCACCAGTTCGGATCTGGTTCCTCGGGCGGCGGTTGAGTTGGACGGGACGGAGAGATCACGGCGGGGTCAACCCCCAGGCCGGTCAGCGTCGTCAGGTCGGAGATCTCGCTCTGGCCACCGCCGTCGATGGCTTCGAACGCGACCCGAACGTCTTCGCGGCCCGAGAAGCGCAAGATGCCTACCCACCGTCCATTCCCCTGATCAACGAGCGCAACCGGGGGCAACTCGCCGGAAATGGCCACAACACGGGCCAGAACCGCCGACCGACCTCCGTCGACTGCGACCGACACCTCGATCGTCATCCCAGAATCGATCTCGAGGGCCCGCGCCTCGGCATCACCGAAGGGAGCCGCGAGCGTGACGGAGAGCAGAAGGACAAACAGAATCGGCATCAACAAGAGCGTAGGACATCAGCGTCCCAGCGGCCGGTATCGGACCCACCTCTTCCCGCTGCTATCGCGACTCCACCGCCTGCCCGACGGACCGCCCCTATGCTCGACTCTTCCATGTCAACCGCACCGCCACGCACGCTCTTCGAGAAGATCTGGGACGATCACATCGTCCAGTCCGACGCCGATGGCACCGACCTCCTCTTCGTGGACCTTCACCTCATCCACGAGGTGACCTCGCCCCAAGCCTTCCAGGCGCTGGAGATGTCCGGACGGATCGTGCGACGCCCCGACCTCACGCTCGCGACCATCGACCACGGTGTGCCGACCACCGACCGGCACCTCGGCATCCTTGATCCGCTGTCGAAGAAGCAGATCGACACGCTGATCACCAACTGTGAGCGCACTGGAATCACGCTGTTCAACATCGACGACCCCCGGTCCGGCATCGTCCACGTCATCGGCCCCGAGCAGGGCCTCACCCAACCCGGTGCGACCATCGTCTGCGGTGACTCACACACGGCAACACATGGCGCCTTCGGAGCCCTCGCATTCGGGATTGGTACCTCCGAAGTCGAGCACGTGCTTGCGACCCAGACGCTGCAGCAGGGCAAACCCAAATCGATGTCGATCACTGTCGACGGCGATCTCCCGCTGGGGGTGACGCCGAAAGACGTGATCCTCGCCATCATCGCCCGCATCGGGTTCAACGGCGGGGGTGGACACGTCATCGAGTATCGCGGATCGGTATTCGAGAACATGTCGATGGAAGGGCGGATGACCGTCTGCAACATGTCCATCGAGGCGGGCGCCCGCGCCGGCTTGATCGCCCCCGATGAGACCACCTTCTCCTATCTGAAGGGCCGCCCGTTCGCTCCGACCGGCACCGACTGGGATGGGGCCCTCGCGTACTGGCTCACCCTTTCTACCGACCCCGGCGCATCGTTCGACACGGAGATCGTTGTCGATGCCGCCGACCTCACCCCGTATGTCTCGTGGGGAACGAACCCATCACAGACGATTCCGGTCAGTGCGACCATCCCCGATCCGGATTCGTTCGATGATCCACTCGACCGAGACGCAGCGGAGCGTGCCCTCGTCTATATGGATCTCGAAGCCGGGACACCGATCACCGACGTCCCCATCGACGTCGTATTTCTCGGCTCGTGCACGAACGGGAGGATCGAAGATCTGAGGGCCGCGGCCGCCGTCGTCGGAGGGAAGCGAGTCGCGGAAGGCGTGCGTGCGATGGTCGTTCCAGGCTCCGGCCTAGTGAAGCTTCAGGCCGAGGAAGAAGGCCTCGACAGGATCTTCGTCGAAGCGGGATTCGAATGGCGTGATGCCGGATGTTCGATGTGTCTCGCCATGAACCCCGACGTTCTGCGCCCGGGAGAACGGTGCGCGTCGACGTCGAATCGCAACTTCGAAGGACGGCAGGGTCGGGACGGCCGCACCCACCTCGTCAGCCCGGCCATGGCAGCGGCTGCTGCTGTTGAAGGCCGGTTTGTCGATATCCGGGAGTGGTCCTGATGCAGCCGGTCACCGTCATCGCCGGGCAGATGGCCCCACTCCCCCGCGCGAACGTCGACACCGACCAGATCATCCCGAAACAATTCCTCAAGCGGATCGAACGATCCGGTTTCGGGCCCTTCCTCTTCTGGGATTGGGCGCAGGACGCAGAGGGCGAATTGGACCCGGAGTTCGTGATCAATCGACCCGAGTACAACGATGCGCTGATCCTGGTGTCCGGCCCGAATTTCGGATCAGGATCATCGCGCGAGCACGCCCCATGGGCGCTCGAGGACCGAGGGTTCCGTGCGATCATCGCCCCGTCATTCGCCGACATCTTCCGGGGGAACTGTTACAACGTTGGACTGCTCCCGATCGTGTTGACCGATGACGAAGTCGCCCGACTGACTGACCTCGCAGAGAACCCATCCAACGAAGTCACGATTGACCTCGCCGCTCAAACCGTGACCTCCGGCGACCTGCACGCCGTATTCGACATCGACCCCGGAGCCAAACACCGCCTCCTGAACGGCCTCGACCCAATCGCCCTGACGCTGGCGTATGCCGAGGAGATCGAGACCTTCGAACGTTCCCGCCCAACCTGGAAACCATCCCTACGCTAGTCCCCAGTCCGTGGTCGGGGTTGGTAGCCGGAGCTGGAAGCTGGAAGCTCCAAACCCCTGTCCCCGTCCGCCGTGTTCGCTCTTGCCCCTCGCCACTTGCTACGTTCTCTCCCACATGCACCGCCCCACACGACAAGATCAGGCCCAGGCGATCTTGCAGCGCAAGGCAAGGAAGCTCGCGTCGCAGATCCTCGGATACCGTGCGACCACGGTCACCGACTTCAACGAAGCATTCACGCTCGAACGAGTCGACATCATCTCCGAAGTCCCCGATCGGAAGACGCTGCTTGGGCTCGGCCTCAACCGTGTCGGCCCGCGTGACGGCCTCTACATCCTCGAAGATCCCGACGGATTCCGTGTCTATGCCCAGGAGCGCGGCATCCCGGTACGAGAGCGAATGGACCTGTCGTTCGATCAGGCCCGAGATGCCATCATCGACGAACTCGTGCTGCTGAACGGCATCCCATTCAGCGTGTGAAGACCTCGTCACCGACCGAGATCTCGACGCCACGATCGATGTGGTCGACCGCCAGGATGAACCCCCGGGTGCCCGTCGACAGGAATGCGAGGTGCTCCGCGATCTCGTCGCGCTCCAGGACGGTCGAGCTCTTCAGCAGACGAGAGGTGAACCCGGGGCACGCCACTGCCGGCACCGGTGAGAGGAGCTCCATCACAGCTCCATTGTGTGTGCGAAGCACCAATCCTTCGCCGATGTCCTCCGACGCGACGGCCGGACCATCGACGATGATGTTCTCCCCTGCGATCCCGATCGGCACGTCCCCGAAGCGTTGGGCCATTCGTTCGTAGTGACCGGTGAAGCCGATCGACAAGACCCGATGGCCTCCCCCCCGGACGTGGGGATGCGCCTCATGGTGGCTGTCGACAACCCAGCCCGTTCCATCCCACCCGAGCATCCCTGACGCGTCGATCATTGCTCGCTGCACGACAACGAGTGGTACCGGGTCGTAGGCACCGTCTCGCTTCAACGACTCGGCATGAACCTGAAGTCGGACGATCGGGCCGAGGGATTCGCTCATCGTTGTGCTCTCCGGTTGGCGGACATGACGCTCACGCTACCCGGATCAGCGCGCCGTGCGCGCTCAGCCGATGCGGATCTCATCGCCGACCGTGATCTCCTCGTAGCGATCAGAGAAGCTCACCGAAACGAGGAATCCGCGGGTTCCGTTCGAGAGGAAGGCCAGTTCACCGGTGATCTCATGGCGTTGGAGCACGTCGTCGCTGCCGACTAGGAACGAGGTGAAGGGGAGGCAGGGAGCTGCGGGACGAGGCCCCTCCAGCCCGATCTCGGAACCATCCGGCCGCCGGATGAACAATCCGCCGGCAATGTCGGGCATTCGAACGGCGGGTCCGTCGACGATGATGTTCTCACCGGCGATCCCAAGAGTGACCGCGTCGAATCGTTCCGCCATCGCCTCGTAGTGACCCGTGAAGCCGATCGACAGGGCTCGATTCCCTCCGCCTCTCGCCGTCGGATGAGCGCGGTGATGGGCATCAACCATCCATCCGTTGTCATTCCTGATGAGCATGCCCGCTTCGCCGATCAGCGCCGTGCTTGCAGTCATGAGATGGTCGGGTTCGTACCGACCCGTGGCTTTCAGCGGTTCTGCCTGGATCTGAAGCCTGACGATCCTGCCGAGTATTTCAGACATCCAACACCTCATTGAGCAGATCCGGACGGTCGGTGACAATCCCGTCGACACCCATGTCGATGAGACGCCGCATGGCGTCGGGTTCGTTCACCGTCCAGAGATGAATGTGGGCACCGGCCCGGTGAACGGCATCGATGAGCTTGTCGTCGATCGTGGTCCCGCGGTAGTCGAACGGCAGTTGATATGCCTGAACCTTTCGATTGATGGTACGTCCCGTGCGGGATGCGACATACATCGACGCCGCCGCCGTTGGACCTGCGGAGAGGGCAACCCGCCCCCGGGTGATGCGTCGGAACCGAGCGATGCGTCGGTCGATGAACGAACCGATCAGTGTGCGATGCTCGGCGTCGAATGCGCGGATCACCTCGGCGACGGCCCACTCCTCGCCGGGAGCCTTCAGGTCGATGTTGAGCCGGACGTCCGGCCATGTCCCATAGAGTTCCTCGAGGGTCGAAATCCCGATTCCGGTGCCGCGCAGCGGGTAGTCATTCTCCGGGTCGAACCGGTAGGCGGCATCTACGGCCTGGATCTCGCTGAGCGTGCGTTCTGCGACCTTGCCCGTGCCGCTCGTTGTGCGGTTCAGTTTCGCATCGTGAATGACGACGGGAACGTGGTCACTCGTGAGCCGAACGTCGATCTCGAGATAGTGATAGCCGAGATCCTCCACGGCCCCGGCGAAGGCGTACATCGTGTTCTCAGGCCACAGGACGCGACTCCCCCGGTGGGCGAAGCGAATCGGATGTTCGACCGAGAAGAAGTCGCTCAAAGGACCACCCCGCGCTTCACGACGGCGACGACGAGATCGGCATCGGGCCGGTACGGGATGTGGAGGTGGGTCGGTGCGTCGAGGATGACGAGGTCGGCGACGGCGCCTGGGATCAGATGCCCCCGGTCGTTGAGGTCGAGGGACTGTGCACCGCCCCTGGTTGCCGCCCACACCGCTTCGTCCGGTGTGAGCCCCATGTTGAGCGCAGCGAGGGCGATCACGAACGGCATCGACTCCATGTAGGCCGTTCCGGGGTTGCAGTCGGTGGCGAGGGCCACAGTGACTCCGCTGTCCCAGACGCGCCTGCCGTCCGGATACGGGAGCCTCATCGAGAACGAGACGGCTGGGAGCAAGACGGCCGAGGTGCCGGCATCCCTCATCGCCGCCAGATCCTCGTCGGTGGCGTGGTCGAGATGATCGGCGCTGGCGGCCGAAAGATCGGCAGCGAGATTGGCTGCACCGACGCGAGCCAGTTGGTCGGCGTGAATCCGGACACCGAGGCCTCTGGTCTTCGCAGCCTCGAGGATGCGACGGGTCTCGGCGACGGTGAAAGCCGCTTCATCATTGAACACGTCGCAGAACCGAGCGAGCGGGGCACAAGCATCGAGCATCTCACCACAGACGAGATCGACGTAGGCGTCGCGGTCTTCGCGATACGCCGCCGGGACGACGTGCGCTCCGAGGAACGTGGGGATGACGTCGATCGGGAGCGACTCATCGAGATGACGGGCAACGCGGAGCATCTTCTCTTCCGTTGCGACGTCGAGGCCATAGCCCGACTTCACCTCGACGGTCGTCGTCCCGTTCTCCGACATCCGCCACACACGTTCCGCTGCCGCTTGATAGAGGTCGTCCTCAGACGTCGCCCGCGTGGCCTCGACCGTCGAGAGGATGCCGCCGCCCGCGGCCAGGATCTCCTCGTATGACTCGCCGCGGAGTCGTCGGGCGAATTCATCACTGCGATCTCCAGCGAACACGAGATGCGTGTGCGGGTCGACGAATCCCGGGAGCACCGCGCCTCCTCCGGCGTCGAGTCGCGAAAGATCCCTGTACTCGGTGGGGGTATCAACTTCGGGTCCGACCCAGGCGACGTCTCCATCGATAATCGCGACGGCTGCATGCTCAACGAGGCCGAGCAGCCCGCCGAGTGCGGGGTCGTTGGTGGTCAGCGACCCAATGTTGAACACGAGCAACGAGTTCAAGAGCACCCCCGCATCTTCCCTCTGCACAGGAGAGGGTGGCAGCGCCGCCGGGCGCTGACGCGAGGGTTCAGACCTCTGCCTGTCACCTGTCGCCTGTCGCCTGTCATCTGTTGCCCGTCATCTGTTGCCCGTCGCCTGCTGCCTGTTGGCTGTCCGCTGTCGCCTGTCGCCTGTCCGCTCATTCCCACATCGGGATCCTGACCCCATGCTCCCTCGCGACCGCTTCAGCCTCCGGGTAACCCGCATCGACGTGCCGGATGATCCCCATGCCGGGGTCGTTGGTGAGCACCCTGGCAAGCCGTTTCGCACCGTCTGCCGTGCCATCGGCGACCACCTGGGCACCGGCGTGGATCGACTTGCCCATTCCGACGCCACCGCCGTGATGCACCGCCACCCAGGCGGCACCGGACGCCGTGTTCAGCAGGGCGTTGAGAATCGGCCAGTCGGCGATCGCGTCTGAGCCGTCGCGCATGGCCTCCGTCTCGCGATAGGGGGACGCAACCGAGCCTGAGTCGAGGTGGTCGCGCCCGATGACGATCGGTGCCCGAACGTCTCCCGACGCGACCAGCTCGTTGAACGCCTCTCCTGCGCGGTCCCGTTCGCCGTAGCCAAGCCAAAGGATGCGGGCGGGCAGGCCCTGCGCTTGCACCCGTTCTTCCGCCAGATCGAGCCACCGATGGAGCGCCCGGTTGTCGGGGAACAGCACCCGCAGCGCGTCGTCGGTGGCACTGATGTCGGCAGGATCGCCGGACAGCGCCGCCCATCGGAACGGCCCCATGCCTTCGCAGAAGAGATCCCGGATGTAGGCGGGGACGAAACCCGGATAGTCGAACGCGTTCTCGAATCCACCGAGCTTCGCTTCACCCCGGAGATTGTTGCCGTAGTCGAAAACCTCGGAGCCTGCATCTTGGAACCCGACCATGGACTCGCATTGAGTGGCCATGGATTCGCGGGCTGCCAGAACGTAGGACTCGGGTTCGGAACGGCGGAAGTCGGCGGCTGCTTCGAGGGTGTATCCGTGCGGAACGTATCCGTTGAGCGGATCGTGAGCGGAGGTCTGGTCGGTGACGATGTCGACGCCGACGCCGCGCCGCAGCAGTTCTGGGAACACATCGGCTGCGTTCCCCTCGAGACCGACCGACAGCGCCCGGCCTTCAGCCCTCGCCGAGACGACCCGATCAACCGCATCATCGAGCGAGTCGGCGACCTCGTCGAGATACCTGTGCTCGATGCGACGTGCAATACGCTCGGGATCGACCTCGACGCAGAGAGCTACGCCGTCATTCATCGTCACCGCGAGTGGCTGCGCACCGCCCATGCCTCCGAGCCCTGCGGTGAGCGTCAAGGTCCCCTTCAGGGTTCCCCCGAAGCGCTTCTCGGCGATGGCAACAAACGTCTGATACGTGCCCTGGAGGATGCCCTGTGTGCCGATGTAGATCCACGACCCCGCCGTCATCTGCCCGTACATGATCAGGCCCTTGGCCTCGAGATCCCAGAACGTTTCCCAGTTCGCCCAGTCGGGAACAAGGAGACTGTTGGCGATGAGCACTCGGGGTGCCATCTCGTGGGTCTGGAAGACGCCGACCGGCTTGCCGGATTGGACGAGCATCGTCTCGTCGTTCTCGAGACTCCTCAATGTTCGCACGATGGCATCGAAGGCTTCCCACGATCGTGCCGCTTTCCCCCGACCTCCGTAGACGACGAGTTCGTCGGGATTCTCGGCGACGTCGGGATCGAGGTTGTTCATCAGCATGCGGAGAGCGGCTTCTTGGAGCCAGCCCTTGGTTGACAACTCCGTCCCATGCGGGGCTCTGATGGTTCTGGACATCGTTACCTCTGTCCCATGGCGGCGCTGATCGCGCCATCTTCGATGAGGCGCGCAACCGCCTCGATGTCGGCGCCGACCGGTCGGTCTTGAACAAGGCGAGGGACATCGCTTCGCACGACGTTGAGGATCGCAGCGGTGCCCGGTGCAGGCTCGAGCGGCGCGCGCTGCTCACAGCCCTGGGCGGCACAAACAAGTTCGACGGCAAGGACGTTCGTCGTATTCCTGATCACGTCGTTGAGTTTTCGTCCCGCACCCCATCCCATCGAGACATGATCCTCCTGAGATCCGGAAGTGGGAATCGATTCGACCGATGCAGGATGCGAAAGCACCCGATTCTCTGCGACGAGCGCCGCCGCCGTGTATTGGGCCAGCATGTACCCGGAGTCCACACCAGGCCGGGTTGCGAGGAACGCCGAGAGCCCGTACGACCGCTGTGGGTCGAGGATGCGGTCGGTCCTGCGCTCCGAGATCGAGCCGAGCTCCGTGATCGCGATCGCCAGGAAGTCCAATACGAATGCGAGCGGCTGACCGTGAAAATTGCCGGCAGAG
>CAXMQO010000055.1:0-31207 GCA_964195515.1 uncultured Saprospiraceae bacterium
GTGCAACCGAGCCGGGTCGTCCCGCCGACGCGAACCCGTCACCGATTTCGACACCTTTGATCCCCTGAATCGACATGAGAGCGGCAGCGATCGCTGTGTCGATCCGGCGGTCCCAATGGACATGACTCCCAATCCCGACGGGCACACCATACGCGAGAACCTCGACCACCCCTCCAAGCGTGTCCCGATCCTTTTTGGCGAGGTCAACCGCTGCGACCATGGCTCGCTCGCTCTCCTCGTCGTTGCAGCGCACGGGTGAGGCGTCGATTCGCGACAGATCACCCGGTCCTGGAGCGCCGGACGTGGCGACCACCGATCCGATCTGGACCACGTGGCTCACGATGGTGACACCGACCTCAGCGAGCAACATCTTGGAGACGTAGCCAGCGACCGTTCGCGCCGCGGTCTCTCGTGCCGAAGCACGCTCGAGAATGTCCCTGGCATCGTGAGTGTCGTACTTCATCATCCCTGGCAGATCAGCGTGTCCCGGACGGGGGGCCGTCATGAGACGGCGGGATGAGCCCTCGCCGGGCGCCATCTCCTCCGACCAGCGTTCCCACTCCGTATTGCGAATCAGAACCGAGATCGGTCCACCAAGCGTGCGCCCGAAGCGGACGCCCCCGAGGATCTCGATCTCGTCCTTCTCGAGGCGCATGCGGGGTCCACGGCCATGACCGAGTCTGCGCCGCGCCAGTTCTTCTGCGAGGCCGTCGGAGTCGATCACGAGACCGGCGGGGGCGCCCTCGACGATCGCGGTGAGTGCCGGACCGTGTGACTCGCCGGCGGTGAGGAATCGAATCATCGGGACATCGTGGCAGGGGTCCGCGTCGTTGTCACGTCCCACCGTCCAGGTACCAGGAGGCGATGGTTGTGGCCCAGGCGATCGCAAGATACGCCCCGGCGACAAGATACGGACCGAACGGGATGGAGTCTTTCCGATCCTTGAGCCGGAACACGATGATCACGAGCGAGACGAGACCACCAAGGAGGAACGCCGCGAACACAGCCACGATCAGTGTCTCCCATGATCGATACGCAGTGAACAAACCGAGGAGGAAGGCGAGTTTGACATCACCGAAGCCGAATGCACCCCTCGCAGCGAGAGCAACAACCAGGAGCACGAGGAAGTAGATGGCGCCTCCGGCGAAGGCCCGGAGGATCGGTCCGTTCTCGATGAGCGCCCCGGCGATCAGCAGCACGGCACCGACGACCGTGCCGGGGAAGAGAATCCGGTTCGGAATGAGCTTCTGGTCGAGGTCGGTGAGTGTCAGGGTCACGGTCACCGCAACGAACCACAGATAGGAGGGAAGCACCCAATCCATTCCAACCAACAGCGCCGTCACCGGGAATAGAACGGCTGTGACGACGGCGACGTAGGGTGTGCGAGCGGGTTTCGCCACGATCGCCTCGAAGGAACGATCGGTGGCGACTCGTTCGGCAAGCACGCCGACGACGAGGCCAAGCGGGACCAGCAGCAGAGAGAGCATCGGCTGGGAGCCTATCCGCTTCCCTGCCGCACACCTGGCATCATCGATACCCTTGGCCTCGGGGAACCGACGACGGCCACGGAAGCGTCCGACCGACATGACTCGTCTCCTGCCGCTTCTCGTTCTCCTGCTCTCGGCATGCGGCGGTGCCGTCGTTGCATCGACGACAACGACCGCGCCGTTGCCACTCAGCCCGGATGCGGATTCCGTGGTCCTCGTGGCCGAACTCACTGGTGGCTGCGCGATGAGAGGTCCGAACTGCGAGCGCTTCGTGGTGTACGGCGACGGGACCGTCGAGGCGTATCGGGCCGGCGAGAGCGACCCTCGACCGGCAGACGTCGGATCGATCGATCCAGCATTGGTTGTGACACTGCACCGTGCCGTCGGCAACACCGACCTCCAAAAGTTGAGGAACCGGTTACCAGCCGGGGAGTGTCAGGGCTGTCTCGACGGCATCGACACGGCGGCCACGTTCACGATCGACGGAAACGACAGGGCGTTCAACAGCATCGACACTGAGCTCCCATCGACAGAACCGGTATTCGCGGCCATGTGGGCCGTGATCGACGCCTGCCGCACCGCTACCGACATTCCTCTCACTATCCGGTAGCCAGAAGTCGCAGACGCGAGTTCTCTGCTGCCAGCTACCAACTGCCAGCTACCTGCAGAAGAGGGCCCACGTCCGGACCTCGGACGGTGCCAGTACCGACTACGCCGAACGACCAGCGCTCGTGCTAGAACGCTGAGCGCATCACGTCGATGGGTGCCTTGACGCCGGTCCATATCTCGAACGAGACCGCCGCCTGCGCGAGCAGCATGTCCCGGCCATCGGCCACAGGAATGCCGCGGGCCCGGCAGCGGGATACGGAAGGTGCCTCTTCGGGTCCGTAGGTCAGGTCGATGAAGCCGGATGCTTCGGCAAGAACCTCGTCGGGAAGTGACTCTCCATTCATGCCCAGCGGCGTGGTGTTGACAACCACGGCGCCGTCGACCCCGGTACCCCAGGGCACAACGACGCCATCGACTCGCGTCCGGGCGAGCAGGTCCGCAGCCGCCTCGGGCCGCCTCCCTGAGACCGCGACGGTCAAGTGGGCCAGAGCCACAACGGCACCCGCAGCCGCCCCCCCGCTTCCCATGATCAGCACCGGCGCGGTGTCGGGGAATCCGGCCGTCTCCCAGACCGCTCGAATCCCGTCGACGTCGGTGTTGTAGCCCCAGACTTCTCCTGCGATCCGGGCGAAGGTGTTCACCGCACCGGATCGGAGGGCAGCTTCTGCGACACGGTCGGCGAGTTCGAACGCCAGGTGTTTGTGAGGCATGGTCACGTTCGCCCCATCGAGGCGGCCGTATCGAATCTCATCAACGGCGATCACCATGCCGGCTGCATCGACGCGGCGCGCTTCATAGGTGCCTTCGATGCCCGCGGATTCAAGAGCGGCACGCTGGATCGCCGGCGAGCGGGAGTGGCCGACCGGGTCGCCGAGCAGGACCAACCTCATGGGAGCACCCCGTCCTTCTTGGCTTGGGCGATCTTCTTTTTGTGTTCCTCGTAGGTCGTGGAGAAGCCATGTCGGCCGTCGGGAGACACAAGCACGTAGAAGAGGTAGGCGGTCTCCGCCGGCGCAGCCGCTGCCTGGATTGATTCCATTTGCGCCGTCCCAATCGGAGTCGGCGGCAACCCCTTCACCCGATACGTGTTCCAGGGCGAATCGATCTCGAGGTGCTCGGCGAGACCCCGACCGGGACTCTCACCGAGGGCATACACGACGGTTGCGTCAATCTGGAGCGGCATGCCCGCTTCCAGCCTGTTGTAGATGACCGATGCGATGAGGGGACGATCTGCATCGACCCCAGCTTCCCTCTGGATGAGTGACGCCACAATCAACGCGTCGTAGCGCGTGATTCCCAGTTCCTCGAGTCGCGACCAGTCAACCGTGTCAACACGCCGAACGGTCTCGTCGGCGAGCACGGTGAGAATCTCGGCGGGGGTCGCACCTTCCGCCATCTCATACCGGGCGGGGAAGAGCAATCCCTCCCAGCGCGTGAGTTCATCGACTCCGTCAGGCAATTCCGTCGGGAGGAGAGGTGACGTGACCTCGCCGCTGGTGAGCGCCTCTTCGAAGGCCTCGACGGGGTAGCCGGTCTCGGCTGAGAGGCCCGCGAGGATCCGCCGAACATCGTGACCTTCGTACACGATGACGCCGGATCCGGTCGGAGTATCCGGACCCGTGAGCAGCCGTTCAACGACGGCTTCCGGAGTCATCAAAGTTTCGAGGAAGTACGTCCCGGCCTGCAATTGGGATGCGACGCCCTGCTTCTCGACCACGCCATGGAGTTCGCCGGCGCGCACGACCCCTGCCTGCTCCATGGCTGTGGCGATCTCGCGAGCAGAGGACCCGGCCTGGATCTCGACGGCAACAGCGATTCCCGGTTCGACGTTGAGGGCCTGATCGCCGGCTACCGCCGTTGCGAGGAGTCGGGCGAGGACCACCAATACCACAACACCGATGACGACACCGACTGCGATAGACAGCGGTTTCTTGGAACGTCCTCTAGTTGGTGTCGCTGCTGTTGATTCGGTCACCCGAAAGGTCCTTGCGATCGAGATACGTTTGGAGAATCACGGCGGCTGCCACCTTGTCCCGGACGTCGCGGCGCTTCGCACGCCGCACGCCAGCTTCGAGCAGGGCCGCCTCGGCGGTCACGGTCGTGAACCGCTCGTCCTGGTACTCCACCGGGAGTCCGGTGGCCTCCGCAACGGTGGCCCCGACCGTTCGCGCTGCCTTCGCGGAAGGTCCTTCGACCCCTGAAAGGCCGGTCGGGAGTCCGACCACGATCCGTTCCACAGCGTGCTCCTCACACAGCGTCCGCACCGCGTCGGCGAGTTTCACCGAGCGTCGGTCGATCACAGAATGTGGTGAAGCAATGGTACCGGTGGGGTCCGATAGCGCGACACCGACCCGCCGCTCCCCCGAGTCCAACCCGAGGATTCGGGTCACGATGCGGCGACCGCTGACCTCGCCGCGGTGCGAGCCACTTCGAGGGCCTCGTCGAGTCGATCACCATTGGGCCCGCCGGCCTGAGCGAGCCGCGGATCACGGCTCCCACCACCGCCCAACAACTTCGCCGCTTCCCCGATGACATCGCCGGCAGAGAGCCCCTCAGCGACCAGGTCATCGGAAACGAATGCGATGAGCGCACCCTTGCCGTCGGTGGTCGAACCGAGCACTCCGATGCCGCTCCCGAGTCGGTCGCGGATTTGGAATGCGAGGGCGCGCAGAGCGTCACCCGTGAGGCCCTCCTGACGGGCGATCAGCATGTTCCTTCCGGTGTGTTCCTCGATCTGTCCGAGAAGGTCCCTCGCTGCCACAGAGCGTGACTGCTGCTCGAACTCTTCGATGCGTTCTTCCTGCTCTTTGGCGTGGAGCGTCAGGGACTGTGCGGCCTCGACGACGCGGCCGGGTTGGGTCCCGAGTGCCGATGCAGTGCGTTCGAGGTCGGAGCGAAGCATCGCCAGGTACTCGTATCCGGCCGTCCCGGTCAGGGCATCGATCCGCCGGGTGTTCGCAGCGACCGACCCCTCCGACACGAGGATCAGCGGCCCGATCTGCCCGGTGGTGGGGACGTGCGTGCCGCCACAGAACTCGGTCGAGTAGTCCCCCGCTCGCACCACCCGCACCTCTTCGCCGTACTTGTCGCCGAAGAACGCGATGGCACCCATCTTCTCTGCGTCGACTTTCGACGTCTCGATGGTCGTGACGGCAGAGTTCTCTATGACCCGCTGATTGGCTGCGAGTTCGACCTCGCGCAATTGCTCGGGAGCCATACCCTGGTAGTGGCTGAAGTCGAACCGCAGCCGACCGTCGGACACCAGCGATCCGGCCTGGTGAACGTGCTCGCCGACGACCTCACGTAGTGCCCAATGCAGGATGTGCGTGCCGGTGTGGTTCTTCCTGATGCGTTCCCGTCGTTCATGGTCGATCGACAGCGTCGTGTCCTGGCCGAGTTGCACGGACCCCGAGGTCACGACGCCGCGGTGGCCGTGGAGTCCGGGAACCGCGAACTGCGTGTCCTTGACTTTGACCGAGCCCGTCGGGGTGACGATGGTCCCTGCGTCGCCGATCTGGCCGCCGGACTCGGCGTAGAACGGCGTGCGATCCAGACAGATCTCGATCTCGCGGCCCTCTTCGGCACGTTCCACCGTCTCGCCTTCAGACACGATCGACAGGATCCGCCCGGTACCGTCCTCAAGGTCGTAGCCGGTGAAGTCCGTCTGGTCGACGCCTCGCAGAAGCGTTCGGTAGGCATCCGCACGGGCGGCGGCGTCCGCGCCTTTGTACGCAGCACGAGCACGTTCCCGTTGCGAATCCATCATGCGGTTGAACTCGGAGAGATCGACCTGGAACCCGCGCTCTGAAACGATCTCCTCGGTGAGTTCCTTGGGGAATCCGAACGTGTCGTGCAGTTTGAACGCGGCCTCTCCAGAGAGCATGGCGCCCGGTTCGAGGTCCCGGAGTTCCTCGTCGAGCAGTTGGTGTCCCGATCGGAGCGTCCGTCGGAATTGCTCCTCCTCACGGGTGACCATCTCGATGATCGCGTCCCGCTTCTCCCCCAGCTCCGGGTACGCCTCGCTCATCACGTCAACCGTGGAATTGACCAGCATCGGAATGATGAGACCCTCGGACCCGAGCAGGAACGCGTGCCGTACGGAACGGCGGATAAGGCGCCGGAGCACGTAGCCGCGGCCTTCATTCGACGGCACGACGCCGTCTCCGATGAGGAAGGTCACCGCTCGTCCATGATCGGCCATGATCCGAAGGGAGATATCGGTCCGCTCGCTATCACCGTACGAGACGCGGGTTGCTCGCTCCGCCGTGGCAACGACCGGGCAGATGACGTCCGTCTCGAAGATGGTGTCGACTCCCTGGAGTATGGTCGAGATCCGTTCGAGTCCGGCACCGGTGTCGATGTTCCTCGCAGGGAGATCTCCTACCACGTGATACGGCTTGTCCTGGATGTTCTGCATGAACACGAGGTTCCAGATCTCGACGTGTCGCTCGTCGTCAACGGCAGGTCCGCCGGCTTCGCCGAACTCCGGCCCCTTGTCGAAGAAGATTTCAGAAGACGGGCCGCACGGGCCAGGGACACCCATCTGCCAGAAATTGTCTTTGTCGAGGCGCTGCACGCGATCGGCGGGCACGCCGACGCCGTCGATCCAGATCTCTGCCGCTTCGTCATCGCTAAGGTGAACCGTGTACCAGAGGCGCTCCGGGTCGATCCCGTACCCTTCCGTGATCAGATCGTACGCCCACGGGATCGCCTTCTCCTTGAAGTAGTCCCCGAACGAGAAGTTGCCGAGCATCTCGAAGAAAGTGAGGTGGCGCGCCGTCGTGCCGACGATGTCGATATCGACCGTTCGTGCGATCTTCTGGACGGTGGCCGCGCGCAGGTAGGGAGGGGCCTCCTCTCCGAGCATGTACGGCTTGAACGGCACCATGCCGGCGTTGGTGAGGAGGAGCGTCGGATCGATCGGAATCAGCGATGCAGACGGGACCACCGTGTGGCCGCGGTCGGCGAAGAAATCCAGGAATGTTCGGCGAATCTGGTTGGAGTCCATGGGAGCGGGAGGTTAGCCCGAGTCGAGTTCCACGCCTTCGGGTTTCTCGCCCTCGGACTCTTCTGTCGCAGTCGTGGTCTCGGGTACCACCCTGCCTCGCTGCATGCGCCGACCGGCGGCGCCCATGATGCCTGCGGCCGTCGACACCCCGGCCCGGGTCATCGTCTCCGGTGTGATGCGCTCTCGAGCCTGCTTCACCTTTGCGCCGAGATAGGCACCGGCGCCGATCGTGGCGACAGACCCGGCGGCGAACCATTTCAGTCGGGTGAACATGGTCGGAAAGGCTAGCGCCCCTCCGCTCCCCCACAACCCCGTACCCAGGGTTGGTGTCCCCGGGGGCGGCGCAGTGGGCCCGCGGAATGATCGACGGCGCGAACCCTGGGTTGGTGTCCCCGGGGGCGGCGCAGTGGGCCCGCGGAACGGACAACGGCCCGAACCCTGGGTATGCGGCGCTAGCGGTTCTTCTCGAGGATCCTGTCGATGCGGGCGAGACGTGCGGCAAGTTCGGCTTCCTCGCCGTGCTCACCGGGCCGGTACAGGACTGCCCCGGTCGCTTCGGCCGGGAGGTACTGCTGGGACACGACGCCGAGAGCATCGTCGTGGGGGTAGTCGTAGTCCCTCCCATGCCCCATCGATCGCTGACCGGCTGTCGCCGCCGACCGCAGATGTATCGGAACGTCGGCGCCGGGCGTTCGTTCAACCGCCTCTCTGGCCGAGGCGATCGCCTCGGCCAACGAGTTCGACTTCGCCGCGCTTGCGAGATACACCGTGGCGTGGGTGAGGGCATACGCACCCTCGGGGAGCCCGATCACTTCCACCGCCCGGAACGCATCCACCGCGATCCCAAGGGCCTTGTGGTCGGCAAGTCCGACGTCCTCCGATGCGAGGATCACGAGGCGTCGGCCGATGAACTTCGGGTCCTCCCCCGCCTCGATCATGGTGTGGAGCCAGTAGAGGGCGCCGTCGACATCGGACCCACGGACGCTCTTGATGAACGCCGAGATGATGTCGTAGTGACGGTCACCCCCCTTGTCGTAGCGGATCACCCTTCGCTGAAGAGCCTCGCCGACTTCCTCGACCCCGACCCTCTCCTTGTCACGACCCGCGGCGATCGTGACGGCGAGTTCGAACGCGTTCAGAGCGAGTCGCGCATCACCACCAACCCTGTTGGCGAGATCGTCGAGTGCTTCGTCTTCGATCTCTGACCCGGGGATACCCCTCACCGGATCGGACATCGCGCGCCGGATAAGATCGATCACGTCGTCCGGCGCAAGCTCCTCGGTCCGGAACACGGTTGAGCGGCTGATGAGCGGTGAATTCACCTCGAAGAACGGGTTCTCGGTCGTCGCTCCAACGAGGATGATGATGCCGTCCTCGACGCCGGGAAGCAGGGCATCCTGCTGAGCCTTGTTGAAGCGATGAATCTCGTCCAGGAAGAGAACGGTCCTGCCGTCTCCGTCCTCGACGCGCCGTGTCGCCATCGCGAGCACTTCGCGAACGTCCTTCACACCTGCCGAAGTCGCCGAGAGTTGCTCGAAACGAGCGGCGCTGTTCACAGCCACAAGGCGGGCGAGCGTCGTCTTGCCAGAACCAGGCGGCCCCCACAGGATCATCGAGATCGGGCGACCCGCCTCCACCATCGTCCGAAACGCGGCGCCGGGAGCGAGCAAACCCTGCTGCCCGACGACCTCGTCGAGGCTCGCTGGGCGCATTCGCGCGGCAAGCGGCGCACTAGCGCGTCGACGTTCGGCACGCTGATCGGAGAACAGATCGGAGTCAGTCACCTGCCGCCTCGCCGGCGGCCCACACGGCCTTCACCTCGGGTCGTACTTCGATGCCGAGCTCGCGGAGCTGTTCATCTTCCACCCGTGCCGGGGAACCCGTCAACGGATCGGCGCCGCTCTGCGTCTTCGGGAACGGGATGACCTCACGGATATTCGGTGCGTTCTGAAGAATCGCAACGAGCCGGTCGATCCCGATCGCGAAACCCGCATGCGGCGGCGTGCCATAGCGAAGCGCTTCGAGGAACCAGCCGAAACGGCGCTCGGCATCCTCATCGGAGATGCCAAGAGTCTCGAAGACCTTCGCCTGCACTTCCGGGTCATGGATCCTGACGCTTCCGGAGCCAAGCTCTGAGCCGTTCAGCACCAGGTCGTACGCCTTCGAGATGGCGTGGCCGGGATCCTCTTGCATCTCGCGCACATCTACCGGAGCGGTGAACGGGTGGTGGAGGGCGATGAAATCGCCGTCCTCGTTCCGTTCGAACACCGGGAAATCCACCACGAAGAGGTATGCGAGTTCGCCGTGTCCGTCGGGTTGGCCCACTTCGAGACGGATCTGTCCGAGTGTCTCTAGCACGGTGCCGGTCTCGTCTGCGACGAGGAGGAGCACATCGCCGGGCCCCGCCTCCAGGGCGGTAGTGATTCCCTCTAGCTCACCCTCGGAAAGGAACTTGACGACCGGGGAGCGCAATCCGCCATCCTCCTCGGCGACCATCCAGACGAGCCCCTTCGCCCCAAGCTCCTGCGCCCGAGCGGCGAGACCGTCCAGGCCGGAGCGGGAGAGTCCAAGTGGTCCGGCGTTGATGCCGCGGATCGAGCCGCCCGAAGCCAGAACACCCGAGAACGCTGTGAAGCCTGTCTCGGCAAACGCTCCGCTCAGATCGTTGATCTGCATCCCGAAGCGGATATCCGGCTTGTCGGTTCCGTAGCGTTCCATGGCCTCATGCCAGGTGAGTCGCGGGAACGGTTGGTCGAGATCGATGCCACGGAGGTCCTTCGTCACTCTGATCGACACCGATTCGAGCGTGTCGAGCACGTCCTCCTGCCCCCAGAACGACCCTTCGAAGTCCAGTTGTGTGAACTCGAGTTGACGATCCGCCCGGAGGTCCTCATCCCGGTAGCAGCGGGCGATCTGGTAGTACCGCTCGACACCGCCGATCATCAAGAGTTGCTTGAACAACTGTGGAGACTGTGGCAGCGCATAGAAGCTGCCTTTGCGAAGCCGTGACGGCACAAGCATGTCGCGAGCACCTTCCGGAGTCGACGCGATGAGTGTCGGGGTCTCGATCTCCATGAATCCAAGATCACCCATCACGTCACGCATCGCCCGGATCGTCTTGGATCGGGCACGAAGGTTCTCCGTCATCGAGGGCCTTCGAAGGTCGAGGTACCGATACTGAAGCCGTTTCGCCTCGTCGACTTCGATCCGGTCGTCGATCTGAAACGGCAGGGTTTCGGATGGGCTGAGCACGGTCATCGACCTCGCAGCTACCTCGATCTCGCCGGTCGGCAGATCCGCGTTCGCCATGTCCGGCGGTCGAAGACGGACCGTGCCTGTGATCGAGATGCAGAACTCCATGCGAAGGCTGTTCAACTCCTGCTCGGACGCTGGGGCATCATCAGGGTTGAGAACGACCTGAACGATCCCGCTCGCATCCCGGAGATCGAGGAAGATCACACCTCCGTGGTCACGGCGGCGGCCGATCCACCCGGCCAGGGTGACCTCGGATCCGGTGTTGTCGGCCCCTAATGTCCCGGCGCCGTGGGTCTTCATCGTCTGAGCCATGTCTCGATCTCCTCTATGGTGACCGAACGTTGTTCGCCGGTCGCCAGATCGCGCGTGGTGACGCGACCTTCGTCCCATTCATCGCCGACCACGAGGGCATCGGCTGCTCCCGCCCGATCGGCTGCCTTGAATTGTGCTGTCACTGACTTCTCCCCCGCCGTCGCGTCGACGCGGAGGCCAGCTTCCCTGAGTCTCCGAACCAGAGCAGTCGCCACGGTCCGACGCTCGGGACCGGCGACCACTACGAATGCATCGAGTGAGGGAAGGGCCTCCGTCTGCTCTCTGGCCAAGAGGATACGGTCGAGACCCATAGCGACTCCCACCGCCGGCGTCGGCTTGCCGCCGAGTCGCTCGAAGAGCGGATCGTACCGACCGCCACCCCCAACGGAACTCTGCGCCGCTTCGAAGTCGAGGGGCACGTACTCCCAGACGGTCCGGTTGTAGTAGTCGAGGCCCCGCACGAGCGTCGGCGCGATTCGATATGGGATGCTGGCCGCCTCGAGGCCCTCGCGAACGGCGGCGAAGTGCTCCGCTGCTTCGGTCGAAAGGTGTTCGATCGGCGTCGGTGCATCGGCCACGACGGCCGTGTCGGCTTTCGAATCGAGGACGCGCAGCGGATTGTCATGGATTCGGCGGAGCGCATCGCTCGAGAGTTCGTCGCGGCGGCTCACGAGATAGGAGATCAATTCCGACCGATACGCAGACCGATCTGCCGCATCGCCGATGCTGTTGAGCTGCACCTCGACGTTCGGCACTCCCATTTCCTGGAGGTAGCGGTATCCGAACTCGATGACCTCGACGTCGGCACCTGGTTCGGCCTCGCCGATGTACTCAATGTCGGCTTGCAGGAACTGGCGGGTGCGACCTTTCTGGGGACGCTCGTAGCGGAACATCGGTCCCCAGGAGCTTCCCTTGAATGTACCGACGACTCCTCCTGCCTGGATGAGCGCACGTACGATCGAGGCGGTCGCTTCCGGCCGGAGGGTGATCGACCGCCCCCCTTTGTCCGTGAACGTGTACATCTGCTTCTCAACGACTTCGGTGTCTTCGCCGACGCCGCGAGAAAAGAGCTCCGTCGCTTCGAAGAGTGGTGTGAGAACAGGCCCATATCCGAAGCGTTCTGCAAGATCGAGGAAGACGCGCTCTGCCTCCACCCAGACAGCGGAGTCGGGCGGCAGGACGTCGTATGTGCCTTTCGGTGCGCGGTAGGTCATGACCCTCCGGTCATTGGACGAGCGGCAAGGGTAACAATGCTTGGGGTCCAGGGTTCGCGACGTTCTCAGTGACCCAGAGAGTTCGCGGTACTCCAGTCGCGCCGACCTTGGATCGTTTCGCGGGCTGGCAGCGCCGCCTGCGGGGACACAAACCCTGGGTACGCGGTGTCAGTGGTGGTCCATCCACTCCAGAATGAAGGGGTTCGACATGCGCTCGCGCCTGATCGTTGTCTCCGGGCCGTGACCCGGCAGAACCCGAACATCGTCCGGGAGAGTCATCACCTGCGTGCGCATCGAGTCCATGAGATCCTCCCAACTCCCATAGGAGCAATCGGTGCGCCCGACCCCCCCGGCGAAGAGCTGGTCTCCGGAGAACACGATGCCCTCCTTTTCAACCACGAAGATGCAGTGTCCCGGCGTGTGTCCCGGTGTCTGCCGAACCTCGAACTCGAACCCGGCAAGATCAAGTCGCTGCCCGTGCGAGAGGTCGACGAACCGTTCCGGCAGTGCGAACGCCTCGGCACCTTGGGGTATGAACCCGAAGAGGGAACGGATCTGGCCCACCGGGTCAGAGGCAAGGAAGTCGTCATCCGGGTGGAGATAGGCGCTAACGCCGGTCCGATGCACCACGGCGCCCGCACCGCCGGCATGGTCCACGTGGCCGTGCGTAACGAGGAGCGCCATCGGGACGAGGTCGTGCTGCGTGAGCAGCCGAACGACCGCGTCAACATCGGGAGGTGCGTCGACGATTACCGCAGGTCCGCCCCGCTCTGGAGCGATGACGTAGCAGTTCGTTGCTGCCGCCCACAACTCAGCCGATGTCAGAATCATCGTCCACCTCCAGGAACAAGTCGATATGCCTCATACACGCCGCCGACCTCGCGCAGATCCGAGAGCACCCGTTCGAGTTGCGCCGGGTCGGAGAGTTCGACCTCGTACCGCAGGAACGCCACGCGATCACGCCCCGCGACCGACGACGACGTGTGAATGTTCGCACCGTGGTCCGAGAGCACCGACGTCACGTCGCGCAGCAAACGGGGTCGATCGAGCGCTTCGACCTGTACCCAGACGAAGAATGAGTCGGATTGGTTGGGTGCCCATGCCACCTCGATAAGCCGCTCGGGCTGCTCTTCCAGCGCTCCGATGTTCGCACAATCGGTTCGGTGCACCGAGACGCCGCGGCCCACCGTGACGAATCCCATGATGGGATCGCCCGGCACCGGTCCACAGCATCGCGCCAGGTTGACGAGCACATCGTCGAGACCCTCGACGATGATGCCTCTGATCGGCCGATTCCTCCTCCGTTCGGGAGAGACCAATCGATCGAGGATCTCGCTGGTCCCGTCTTCCTCCTCCGGTGCGATCCTCCGTTCAAGCCGCCCAACGACGGTCTTCGCTCCCAGCCTCCCCTCACCGACCGAGGCGTAGAGATGATCCAGGTCGTTGAAGCCCAACTCCGCGGCGACTCCGAGCAGATGCTCATCGTGACCCGAGAGAGCCAGCGATCGACGCCGCAGCTCTTTCGTGATTTCGTCGCGTCCATCCGAGAGTGCCGTCTCGCGGCGCTGCTTCACGAACCACTGTCGGATCTTCGCTGCCGCCCGCGATGAGGCGACGAAGTCGAGCCAATCGCGGCTGGGATGGGCATCCTCCGACTTCGATGTGATGATCTCGACGATGTCGCCGGATTCGAGCTCCGTCGCCAGAGGCACGAGACGCCCGTTGACTTTGGCTCCGACGCATCGGTGGCCGACGTCGGTGTGAACGCGGTAGGCGAAGTCGACCGGTGTCGCTCCTCGCGACAGCGTCAGCACCGCACCTTTTGGTGTCAGGGCGAACACCTCGTCCTGGTACAGGTCCAATTTCAAGGCTTCGAAGAAATCGCCCGCGTCCGCGGTGGCGCTCTGGAGGAAGTTGATGTCGGCCACGAGGGGCATCTCGGATCCGTCGCCGCCCTCTTTGTAGCGCCAGTGAGCGGCGATCCCGGCTTCGGCCCGTTCGTGCATCTCCATCGTGCGAATCTGGACCTCCAGCGGCTTGCCATCCGGTCCAACGACGGTGGTGTGCAGCGATTGATAGAGGTTGAACTTCGGCATGGCGATGTAGTCCTTGAATCGGCCCTGAATCGGTGCCCACATGGAGTGCACGAGACCCAGTGCCGCGTAGCAGTCCCGAACCTCAGGGACGATGATGCGAATGCCGATCAGATCGTGGATCTCGTCGAACTCCAAACCCGAGTCGACCATCTTCCGATAGATCGAGTACACGAGCTTCGGTCGGCCGGTGATCGTTGCGTCGATGTGTGCCTCTTCGAGCGCTCTGGTCACCTCCACTATGACCTTCTCGAGGTAGATCTCCCTCTCGGGAGCCCGCTGCTGTACCTGCTCCTCGAGGTGGTCACGCCTCGCCGGATAGAGAGTGGCGAAGCTCCGTTCCTCGAGTTCGTGCTTTATCTCTTGGACACCGAGCCGGTGCGCAAGCGGGGCGTAGACATCCAACGTCTCGGAGGCGATCCGTTTCCGCTTCTCTTCCGGCAGCGGATCGATCGTCCGCATGTTGTGAGTTCGGTCGGCGAGCTTGATCAGCAGCACCCGTATGTCCTTCGCCAGCGCCACGGCCATCTTGCGAATCGTGGCGGCCTGCTGCTCCTCCCGACTCGAGAACTTGATGCGGTCGAGTTTCGTGACTCCGTCCACGAGGAGTGCTACCTCGGAGCCAAACTCGCGTTCGAGGACTTCGAGGGTGAACTCGGTGTCCTCGACGACGTCGTGGAGGAGGGCTGCGACGATCGTCGCGGTATCCAGTCCGTACGTGGCCAGAATCTGGGCGACCGCGAGCGGGTGGACGATGTAGGGGTCACCGGTCAGTCGGAATTGCCCCGAATGGGCCCTGGCCGCGACTTCGTAGGCGTTCCTGATCGCGTCGACATCCGTCCCAGGATGGTGCTCGATGGCGATCTCGATGAGATCGTCAAGAATCTCTTCCGGTGACTTCGCGGTCTCTGGGGGTGCGATGGCCTCTGCCATCCAGAGAGTCTACCGACGCTTCTTCCGCTTCCGTGGAGCCCGTGCGGCCGCTCCAGACGGCCCGGTCGGGGCCAGCGGTGCTGCAGGGACGACCTCAACAAACGATTGAGCATCTTCAGCGATCGCCGCGCTCGCACCGCCGCTACGCCGTCGCGTGGCACGTTTGCGTGCGATCACCCAGTCCTCTTCGCGTTCCTTCCAGATCGCCAGCAGTGGAGCGGCCACGAAGATCGAAGAGTAGGTCCCGATTGCGATTCCGATGAACAGCGCCAACGCGAACTCCCGAAGGGTGTGAGCCCCGAAAGCGAACGATCCCACGAACAGCAGAGATCCGACCGGGAGCAGCGAGGTCAGCGACGTGTTGATCGAACGCATCAAGACCTGGTTCATCGAGGTGTTCACGATCTCGGTGTACGTATATCGGTCGTGCATGAGTTCGACGTTCTCGGTCACCTTGTCGAATACGACGACCGTGTCGTATAGCGAGTAGCCGAGGATCGTCAGCAGAGCGATCACGGTCGCAGGCGTGACCACGAACCCGGCGGCAGCGAAGAACCCGGCCGTGATGATCAAGTCGTGGAAGAGAGCAGCGAGGGCGGCCATCGCCATCTTCCACTCGAATCGCCATGTGATGAACAGCGCAACGATGAACAGGAACACGACGAGCGCCTCGACGGCGGCCCGTGTCACCTCAGCTCCGAAGGTCGGTCCGACCGCGTCGATCGTGACCGAGTTCACGTCGGTTCCGGCCACTTCTGCCGCGACCTGGATCAACTCGTCCTGGGTCCCTGCGTCGAGAGCCTCCGTCTGGATGAGGATGAAACCCTCTCCCGTGAGCTGCACCCGTGCCCCGGCTTGACCGATGTCGGCGAGCGATGAGCGAACAACGGTGATGTCCGCGCCTGCCTCATTCTCGACCGTGACGATGACACCGCCGGTGAAGTCAATGCTCAAGTTGAGCGGTCGAAGAACGAGCAGTAGGAGCGACAGCACGATGAGACCTGCGGAGACGAGCAACGTCTTCTTGGATAAGGCGACGAAATCGAAGTGGGTCTCACCTCGGTACATCTTCGTGAACACACTCACGAGGTCACCTCCACTGATTCAACGGAACGTGCGGATTGGCTGCTCTTGCCCATCGCTCCACGGATCGTGAACCATCCGCCTTCACCGAGCGCCGAATGGGCTACCAACCACGTGCCGGGGCGTGTGTAGTAGTAGGACACGAAGACGTCGATGACCGTCGCGATACCGAGCGTGAGGGCGAATCCCTTTACGGGACCGACCGCGAGGAGCCAGAGGAGCACAGCGGCCATGAAGGTGACGGTGTCACCCTTCAGGATGGTGCTGAACGCGCCGGGATAGGCGTGATCGATCGACGGACGAAGCGGACGTCCGGCGTGGAACTCTTCCTTCACGCGCTCGAAGTACACGACGTACGAGTCGAGTGTTATTCCGATCGACACGACGATACCGGTAACACCCGCCAGTGTGAGCGTCGTCCCCTGGACCTCGCCGAGCAGGATGAGCGCACCAACGAGCAGGGACCCGAACACCGTGAGACCAAGCATGGCGATCACACCGAGGATCCGGTAGTAGATGATCATGTAGACCGCGACGAGTGCCAGGCCGATGAGTCCTGCGATGAGTCCGGCCTTGAGCGAGTCTGCGCCCAGCGAGGCCGAGACGGATTCGACGCGCTCACGCTCGAACGTGGTTGGCAAGGCGCCGTAGTTGAGAATCGCTGCGAGGTCCTCGGACTCTGCTTGCGGTTCGTCCGACGATCCGATCGTGATGACGACCTGGTTCGGGTCGAGTCCTTCGTCGGGGCTCACGCCTGCCGCGACTTCGGGTGCCGATCCGACGACACCGTCGACCACGATCGCGAGTTGACGCTGTGGAGATCCCACGGCATATGATGCGAGTTCGCCGGTCGCGAGTCGGAACTTCTCTCCACCCCCGTCGGTGAATTCGGGAACGACGACCCACCCGCCTGCTCCACCGAGACCTCCGGTACCGCTGAACTGGGCGCGACCGCCCTTCATATCGGAACCGGTGAGGAAGGCGGGACCGACGATGTAGACGAAGCGGCCGTCTTCGCTCGGGAGGTAGGCGATAGCCGCGTGCACGTCGTCAGGGTGAGAGAGACCGGTGACCGGATCGAGGTTGTCGGGATGGTCGCCTTCCGGATCGGTCAACGCCGGACTCTGTTGCGCGATGGCGAGCACAGGACGGAACGACATCTCGCCGGTGGTCCCAACCGCTTCGAGCGCGCGCTCGCGATCATCGACCCCTGGGAGCTGAACAACGATCGATCGCTCGCCCTGGACCGAGATCTCCGGTTCTTGCACGGAGCCGAGTTCTTCGATCCGGCGTCGCATGATCTCAACTGCGGTGTCGAGTGTGTCGGGGTCGGTGCCTTCCGGACCAACGAGCACGACAGCGAATCCACCTTGTAGGTCGAGGCCGAGTTTTGGCGCCCACCCTGCGAGCAGCATGGCTCCGATCGACCCCCACGCAATGGCAAGAGTGACCAGCAGCGTTACGAGCGCCTTCTTTCGATTCACTCGGGATCGTCTCCGACGCGGTCGGCGACGGCTCTCTTGGAGATACGCATGGTGGTCCCGCCACCGAGATCGATCATGAAGCTATCGCCGTCTTCGGACCGAATCGTGCCGTAGATGCCGCCGATTGTCCTGATCTCATCACCGATGCTGATCGAGTCCCGGAGTTCCTTCGCCTTCTTGGCACGCCTGCGTTGCGGCATGACGAGAAGAAGGTAGAAGAGGCCTCCAAGAATCGCTATCGGCAGCAGGAACCCGAGAGCACTGCCACCGCTCTCGGTTTGAGCGAAGACGACAGCCCGAATGCTCGACAGATACAGCACTGAATCCTCCGTTCGATGCCCGACAAACGTTGCCGGTGAAGCGACGGAATCCTAGCCGTCGACCAGTCCTACTCCCCCCGCTCGGGCCGCAACGACACGCTGTCGGAACTCCTTGAAGCGGCCATCCGCGATGGCCGTCCTCGCGCTTCGTAGAAGATCGAACGTGTAGGTGAGGTTGTGGAGGGTGAGGAGCCGATCAGCGAGGGGTTCACTCGTCGTGTAGAGGTGGCGCAGGTAGCCACGGCTGTATCGCCGGCAGGTCAGACATGAGCACGCGGCGTCCAGCGGCGTGTTGTCCTTCACCCACTCGGCTCGCTTGATCGAGATGTCTCCGTTCCGCGTCAATGCCTTCCCGTGTCGAGCGAGCCGCGTCGGGATGACACAGTCGAAGAGATCCACACCCCGTGCGATCGCCGCCAGCATCCCCTCGGTGTCGCCGAGACCCATGACGTAGCGGACACGATCGGACGGGAGGTGAGGTATCGCGGCGTCAAGTGCCAGATCTCTCTCCTCCGCAGTCTCCCCCACAGCGAGGCCACCGATTCCGAAACCGGGAAATCCGAGCGCTGCGATGTCCTTGGCCGCCTCCTCGCGGAGATCCGGTTCGGCCCCACCCTGCACGATCCCGAACAGTGCTCGGTCGTCGCGCTGCTTCGCTTCGAGGGCTCGTTCGGCCCACCGGTAGGTCCGGTGCATCGCCTGTTCGACCGCGGGTCGCGGCGACGGCAGCGGCACGGGCACGTCCAGCACCATCGCGATATCGGATCCGAGTGCCTCCTGGACGGCTACGGCGCGTTCCGGTGTCAACTCCACGCGGGCGCCGTCGTAGGTGCTGCGGAAGATGAGCCCGTCCTCGCTGATCTTCGGATTCAGCGAGAGCACCTGATACCCGCCGCTGTCGGTGAGAATCGGACCGTCCCAGGCCATGAATCCGTGAAGCTCCCCGAGCTGCGACACCACGGCCTCCCCCGGCCGCAGCATCAGGTGGTACGTGTTGGCCAGAACGATCTGAGCACCCACCGTCCGGAGATCCTCGACGTCCATCGTCTTGACCGTGGCACGCGTCCCGACGGGCATGAAGTTGGGTGTTTGCACATCGCCGTGAGGCGTCGACATGACGCCGGTTCTGGCCACACCGTCAGTTTCGCCGAGCTTCCATGACACGGCGGTCATGATTCGACTTCGATGAACATGGCGTCTCCAAACGACAGGAAGCGATACCCGTACTCGAGGGCGTGATCGTAGACGTCGCGCCAGCGCGGTCCGATGAGCGCAGCGATCATGACGATGAGGGTCGTTCTTGGCGCGTGGAAGTTCGTGATAACCGCATCGACGATCTTGGTTCGGTATCCGGGACCGATGAAGAGGTCCGTCGATCCAGAGCCCGCCGACAACCGGCCCTCCTCGTTGGCCGTCGTCTCAAGCGTTCGAACCACCGTCGTGCCGATCGCGACCACCCGCGACCCACTCAGCTTCGCGTCCGCAATGGCGTCCACGGTCAATGAGGGAATGGAGTAGCGCTCCCGGTGCATCTGATGGTCCGAAATCGGGCCGTCTTTCATCGGTCTGAAGGTGTCGAGCCCGACATCGAGTTCGACCTCAGCGATGTTCACGCCGCGGGATCGCAATACATCGACGATGCCGGGCGTGAAGTGCAGGGCGGCTGTCGGTGCGGCAGCGGATCCCGCGGCCCTCGCGAACATGGTCTGATAACGGTCGTCATCGTCGAGCGTTCCGTGGAAGTAGGGAGGGAGAGGGATCTCCCCGACTTCGAGCAGGACGTCGTCGACGTCATCGTCACCGTCGGTGACGATCTCGACGACCACGACGCCTCGATCGGGGTCCGTCATCACCGTCATGCGCAGCGACTCGACGCTCATCTTGGTCCCCGACCGGATTCGCCGTGCCGGACGGACCAGCGCTTCCCACCGCACCTCGTCGATGCGTTTGGTCAGCAGCACCTCGACGGCCCCACCGGTCTCCTTTGTGGCGCGAACCCGTGCCGGGCGAACCCGCGTGTTGTTGACGACGATGAGGTCTCCGGAATCGAGCAGGCTCGGAAGATCGCTAAAGACCCGGTCATCGAGAGACCTCGCGACGAGAAGCCGTGCGGCATCCCGAGGCTCAATCGCCGCCTGAGCGATGGCCGAGGCCGGAAGGTCGTAGTCGAAAAGGGAGGTATCCATGTCATCGGGGACGATAGGAGCAGGAGAGATGTGAGACATGAGATAGAGGTGTTCCGGTCTCAGACAGTGTGTTCCTGTTCACAGCTCGCACGGGATCGGGACCCTTCTGACGCCGTCCTCTCCGCTACTCGGCTACTCACCCAACAGCGTCCCCTGAGGTGACGAAACCACTTCCCGCTCCATCCCAAGATGCCGATACGCCCGGTCGGTTGCAATGCGACCGCGGGGAGTGCGCTGGATGAAGCCCTCCTGAAGGAGGAATGGCTCGTAGGCGTCTTCCACCGTCTCCGTCTCTTCACCGACGGCGATGGCGAGCGTCGAGAGCCCCACCGGTCCTCCCCCGAACTTGTCGACAATCGCGTAGAGGATCGCACGATCGACCTTGTCGAGACCCATCACATCGACTTCGAATACTTCGAGTGCACGATCGGCGACGACTTCGTCAACGTGCCCGTTGGCGCGCACCGCCGCGTAGTCGCGCACCCTCCGCAGCAGACGATTGGCAACCCGCGGCGTGCCCCTGCTCCTGCGGGCGATCGTATCCGACCCCTCTTCGGTGATGTCAACGTCCAGAATCGCCGCCGACCGGTGAAGGATCGATGAGAGATCCTCGGTGTCGTAGTAGTCGATCCTGGCGACGTACCCGAAACGATCTCGAAGCGGTGGAGCGACGCGGCCCACGCGGGTTGTTGCACCCACCAGAGTGAACGGGGGCAGGTCGATCTTGATGGACCGTGCCGCAGGACCCTTGCCCACCACGATGTCGAGCTGGAAATCTTCCATGGCCGGGTAGAGCACTTCTTCGACCTGACGCGGCAAGCGGTGGATCTCATCGATGAACAGCACGTCGCCGGCCTCGAGGTTGGTGATGACGGCGGCGAGATCGCCGGGCCGGTCGAGAGCGGGTCCCGATGTGCCTCTGAATTGCGCTCCCATCGCTGCTGCGAGGATTCCAGCGAGCGACGTCTTGCCGAGACCGGGCGGTCCAGAGAAGAGCACATGATCGATCGCTTCTCCGCGCCCTCTCGCAGCCTCGATCAAGATGGCGAGCCGTTCCTTGAGAGCTCCCTGCCCGATGAATTCCTCCATCGTCCTGGGTCGGAGACCCGATTCGATCACCTCGTCTTCGGGTGTCGTTCCCCCGGTCAAAAGCCCCTCTTCCCTCATCGCTCACCCCGTTTGCCGAGCGCCTGGAGGGAACGCCTCAGCAGTTCCTCGATCGGAAGATCGGCCGGGAGATCGCGCAGGGCACTACTGATCTCGTCCGACTGGTAGCCGAGTCCATCGAGCGCCATCCTGACCTCGCCGAGCGGTCCGGAGGCCTGCAAGTCACCATCTGCCACGTCGAGTTTCGGACGGAGTTCCAACAGTAGTTTCTGTGCCGAGCGCTTCCCGATGCCGGGGACGGCGGTGAGCGCCACCGCGTCGTCGGTCGCCACGACCCTCCGCAGGTCGTCGGCCGTCATCGTCGCGAGGATTGCCAGCCCCATTTTCGGGCCGACTCCCGAGACGCCCATCAGCAGCCGGAACAGATCGCGATCGTCGGCCGTCGTGAATCCGAAGAGCGCCATCTGATCTTCGCGGACGTGGAGATGGGTGTGCAATACGATCTCCGACCCGATTCTCGGAAGCTCTCCGAACGTTCGCCCCGTGACGGCGACCTCGTATCCGACCCCACCGACGTCGACGGTCACAGCATCAACACCGGCGACCAGAAGCTCGCCTCGGATGCGACCGATCATGACATCCTCGCGTTCAGCGACGCATGCTGAATATGACACAAAGCCACTGCGAGCGCATCCGCGGCGTCGGCAGGGGTTGGCGCACTCGGGAGCCCCAAACGCATGGCGATGACTCGCTGCATCTGTTGTTTGTCGGCGATCCCCGAGCCCGTCAGAGCCATCTTGACCGCAGACGGTGTGTATTCAGCGGTCTCGAGACCGGCTTCGGAGAGCACGAGGAGTGCGATTCCTGACGCTCGGGCGACCGAAATGGCGGTCTGTCGGTTGTTGTTGACGAAGACCTGCTCAATGGCAGCCATCTTCGGCTCGTACTCCGCGACGATCTCGCGAAGATCCCTTGCGAGTTCGACGAATCGCTGTCCAAGCGGGTGCGAAGGCTCCGTCCGGATCACACCTGCGGCCACCGCCTTCTCCGTTGCACCGGACGTCTCGATGATCCCGTAGCCGGTGCGAGTCAGACCGGGATCGATACCCAATACGAACATATGTTCTACAGGGTAGCGGGCGACGGTGACAGAACCCAACGACCGGTGCCCGCCTACTCGAGTTCGGCGAGGACGTCGTCGGGGATGTCGAAGTTCGCATGTACGGCCTGCACATCGTCCAGATCCTCGAGCACATCGATGAGACGCAGCACCTTCACCGCGTTCGCGGCAGTGAGCGGAACCAGCATCGCCGCGATCTGCGTCACTTCCCCCTGGTCGACCGAGATGTTGGCCTCCACCAGGGTCGCTCGAACCACGGCGAGATCCCCGGCGGCACAGGTGATCTCCCACTGGCCGTCGGCCGCCTCAACATCGTCGGCGCCGCCTTCGAGAGCGGCCATCATGACCGTGTCCTCATCCCCGGTGACGAGGAGATACCCCTTCTGCTCGAAGAGGTACGCGACCGAGCCTGGTTCTCCAAGGCTGCCGCCGTTCTTGGTGAATGCCGACCGCACATCGGCCGCCGCACGGTTCCGGTTGTCGGTCAGAATCTGGACGTAGAGGGCCACACCGCCGGGGGCGTAGCCCTCGTACCAAATCTCCTCGTAGTCAACACCGTCGGCATCGCCGGAACCGCGGGCGATGGCCCGGTCGATGTTGTCTTTGGGAACGGACGCGTCCTTCGCGTTCTGAATCGCCGTTGCGAGCGTGGAATTACCCTCGGGGTCGGCTCCGCCGGTCCTGGCTGCGGCCTCGATCCCCTTGATGAGTTTGGCGAAAAGCTTCCCCCGCTTGGCGTCTTGACGCCCCTTGCGGTGTTTGATGTTGGCCCATTTCGAATGTCCGGACATCAGCGCTCCTCGGCGAGATCGATCAGCATGGTGTGGAGACGGTCGTCGCCCGTCAATTCGGGGTGGAAGGAGGTTGCGAGGATACGATCCTGTCGCACCACAACCGCGTGGTCTCCTCCCCCACTCGGATCGGCCACCGTCGCGAGGATCTCCACGTCGGCTCCTACCTTGTCGATCCATGGCGCTCGAATGAAGACCGCCCGCATGGGCCCGGCAAGGCCGATCACGCGAAGATCCGCCTCGAACGACTCGACTTGCCGACCGAACGCATTCCGCTCAACGATGACGTCGAGGACTCCGAGCTGAGGCTGATCCGCTCCCGTCGTGCCGGATGCCAGGAAGATCATTCCTGCGCACGTTCCGAGAACCGGCATGCCCCCGGCGATGCGCTCGCGGATTGGATCCATCAGCCCGTAGATCGTTGCAAGGCGGCCGATCGTTGTCGACTCACCTCCTGGGATGATCAGAGCGTCAACTCCTGCGAGCTCATCAGGGGTCCTGATCTCGAAGCCGTCGTGGCCGAGGCGTTCGACGACCGCAAGGTGCTCTCGAAAGTCGCCTTGGAGGGCAAGGGCACCGACTTTCACTTCAGTCGCCCCGGTCCTGCATCCGTTCTTCGGCGGGCATCGTGTCGATGTTGATCCCGACCATGGCCTCACCGAGACCGGCGGACACCGAGGCGATCTTCGCCGCGTCCTGGTAGAACGTGGTTGCCTCGACGATCGCACGGGCGCGAACGTCAGGATCGCCGGACTTGAAGACGCCGGAACCTACGAAGATTCCGTCACAGCCGAGCTGCATCATCAACGCGGCGTCGGAGGGCGTCGCGATACCGCCGGCCGCGAAATTGACCACCGGCAGTTTGCCCGTGGCCGCGACTTCCTTGACAAGTTCGAAGGGAGCCCGCAATTCCTTTGCCGCGTTCATCAACTGGTCGGGTCCGAGCGTCGTAAGCCACCCGATCTGGGTGTTCATGAGGCGCATGTGCCGCACCGCTTCAACGACGTTGCCGGTGCCCGGTTCGCCCTTGGTCCGAATCATCGCTGCACCCTCACCGATACGGCGGAGCGCCTCTCCAAGGTCCTTCGCCCCGTTCACGAACGGCACGGTGAAGGAGCGTTTGTCGACATGGAATTCGTCGACCGGTGTCAGCACCTCCGACTCGTCGATGTAGTCGACGCCGAGCGACTCGAGGACACGCGCTTCGACGAAGTGGCCGATCCGTGCCTTGGCCATCACCGGAATCGAGACTGCGTTGATGATTTCCGTGACCTTCGCCGGGTCTGCCATGCGAGCCACACCGCCGTGGGCGCGGATGTCGGCGGGGACGCGCTCAAGCGCCATCACGGCGACTGCGCCGGCTTCTTCAGCGATCCTCGCCTGGTCGGCATTGACGACGTCCATGATGACGCCACCCTTCAACATCTCTGCCAACCCTCGCTTCACGCGATCAGTCCCGCGCTCGGTCGTAGTGTCCACGGTGCTCTCCTCGGTGTTCGTGAGATCAAGTCTACCGACGCGATACCCGGTTGAGCCGTCCGTCGGAGAGTCCTATCGGACGGCGATCGCATCCTCGTATGCGGCGATGTAGTCGGCTGCCACCGACGACCCGTCAAAGCGACGAACACGTTGGGCGGCAGCTGCTCCGAGCGCGGCCGCTGAGGCGGGATCGACGAGGAGTCCGATGATCTGTCGCGCCAGCTCTTCGGAGTTGCCGGGCGCTACGAATCTGGCGGTCGGACCCGCCACGTGTTCGAAGGCAGGGATTGACGACGCCACAATCGCGCATCCTGAGGCCATCGCTTCAGCCACGATGATGCCGAAGCTCTCTCCTCCGAGGTTCGGAGCGCAGAACACGGAGGCAGCCCCAAGCTCGGCCTCCTTCGTCTCATCACCGACCCAGCCGAAGAACTCGACGCCCGCCATGGACTTGTCACGTGACGCCCCCAGGACGCTGAGCGTCGCGCCCGGCACCGCAGCCCGGACCGTCGGCCATGCATCAAGAAGAAAGGGCAAACCCTTCCTCTCATCATCACGACCCAGGAAGGCGACCCTTCCTGGGATCTTCGGACCGGCCTCGTACCGAGAGACGTCGATTCCGTTCGGGATGATGCGGTACTCGACAACACCGTCGATCGAGCTTCCTGCGACCGGACTCACCGCGGTGATGACTGCCGCGTTGCGAACGGCAAGGCGAACACCGCTGCGGCCGTGGCGGTAGAGACGTCTCACCCAACGGGGCGGGTCGGCGTGGAACGTCGCAACCTTCGCCGGGCCGTCGACCCTTAGCGCCGCAGGTGACACAGCGGGCATCAACGGCTCGTGGACGTGAATGACGTCGAAATCGGCGAGAGTCGCGGTGAGTTCGCGGCCGACTCTTGGGCTGAGCCGAATCGGGGTCTTCGCTCGATTCGCCGGCACAACGGTGGTGGCTCCAAGCAGTATCGCACCGTCGGGTCCCTCGGTTCCCGGCCCGACGATCACCGCATCGTGCCCCGCATTGCGAAGCCATCCGGAGAGACGGATCACTTGGTCCTGCACGCCACCCGGTCGACCAAGGTCGTAGGGGGAGACGAGTCCAACCCTCATCCTTTCGAGTCCTCCACCATCCGGTCGGACGGCCAGTTCGGCGAGAACAGGTGCCAGTCGGTCGGCTTCTCCCGGATCAGGCCCTCGTAGGCTCGGGCCAGCGCCTGCGTACCGAGCCGAATTCGTTCCGATCGGGCGCCGTCCTCCGGAATCGAGAGTTCCGGCTGGCACGGGAAGAGATAGTTCGCGCCGTCGAAATAGGAACCAATCGGGAAGATGGCGGCCCCGGTCATCAGGGCAAGCGACACGGGTCCGGTGGGCATCGTGGTCGTCTCCCCGAAGAACTCAACCTCGATGCCTCGCCCGGTGACGTCCCGGTCCGCCACGAGTGCCACGACCTGAGCAGCTCTGAGAGCTCTCACCAGCGGCGCTGTCGTGGAATCCCGTCCGGCGACAACGATGTCGACACCGTAGGCCGCGCGCGTCTTCACGAACCAGTCGGTGATTCTGGGATTCGGCAGGTCTTCGGCAACGGAGAGAACGTTCAGTTCAAGCGACTCGCCGAGGGCCCCAGCGACCTCCCAGTTCCCCATGTGTGGCACCGCGAAGATGATCCCCCTCCCCTGCCGCTTGGCCTCGAAGACGTCATCAAGACCCGAAACGCGTGCCCGTCGGATCACCTGGCCCTTCCTCCGCGGTCGGAACCAGAACACCTCTGCCCAGTACCGGCCGTAGGAGGCGAACATCTCGCGGGCAGCAGCATTGATGTCATCCTCACTCGGGTCGGGTCCCATCACCCTGCGCATGTGACGTCGGAGGAGGCTCATCCTCTTCCCCGCGACATACGACAGACCGGTGCCGACGGCACGCCCGGTGACACGGACGGCGGGCGCGGGAAGGAGTCCGAAGAGACCGGACAGCACCCGGTAGAGCACGTAGCCGGGAAGACCCTTCACCCTGGGAGCTGTTGCCAGGTCTTGCGGATCCGCTGCACCACGGTCAGACCGGTCAGGACGACGAAGACCCAGAGCATCGGGATGAGCACCGGAAGACCGAACCCAGCCAGAATCATGCCCAACACGGCGACAATCATTCGCTCCGCACGCCCCATCCAGCCGCCACGCCCCTCGGCTCCCCAGGATTCAGCCTTCGCCCGGACATAGGGAACGAGCAATGAGAACGCGAGCGCAACAAGACAGAGGATCAGCCCCACCGGATCGTCTTGGAGATACACGCCGAGCCCGACCCAGACGGCGATCTCACCGAAGCGGTCCGACATCGTGTCGATGAACGCCCCGCGGTCCGAGGCCGTTCCCTTCAAGCGAGCAAGCGGCCCATCAAGCGCATCGAGGAGCACCCCGAAACCCGCGACGAGACCACCCTGCCACAGCAACCCATTCGCGATCATGGCGGCGCCGCCGATCGTGATGGCGAGTCCAAGAACCGTGACCATCGTCGGCGTCACACCGATCTTGGCGAGACCGCGGGCGATCGGCTGCAGGATGGGCGCCGCCTTCTTACGCGCTTTGAGATCGATCACCAGGGGCCTTCCGACAGTGGCGATGGTGCCACACGAACCGAGCCAGTCTACGCCCTCTACAATGACTGATGGAGAGGACATCGACGGCCAGCCGATGCGACGCCACGCGAAGGATGTGATGCCATGACCGATCGCCACGCTCAACTGAGTTTCGACGGCAGTGAGTACGAACTCCCGATCGTCGAGCCCACCATTGGTAATTCCGGGTTGTCAATATCGCACCTGCGCGCAGATTCCGGAGATGTGACCTTCGATCCGGGATTCGCGAATACCGCAGGCGCCCGTTCAACGATCACATACATCAACGGATCTACCGGGATTCTACAGCACCGCGGGTACGCCATCGAGGACCTTGCAGCGAAGGCTTCGTTTCTCGAGGTCGCCTATCTGCTGCTCTTTGGGAAGCTCCCGAACCGAGCCGAGCTGGACGAGTGGGCTGACTCCGTTCGAATGCACACCCTGGTGAACGAGGAGATGAAGCGCTTCTTTGATGCGTTCCCGAGGAGCGCCCACCCGATGGCAATCCTATCATCGGCCACGAACGCCATCTCGACGTTCTACGAGGAGTACCACGACCCGACGGACTCAGAGGCCTTCCGGGAGAGCGCCGTCAGGCTGATGGCAAAGATGCCGACGATCGCTGCCTGGGCATACAAGAAGTCCACCGGGATGCCGTATACGTATCCTCGCAACGACCTCGAGTACGTCGAGAACTTTCTCCATATGATGTTCGGTCTCCCGACGACTCCGTCAGAAGTCGACCCGGTGATCGCCAGAGCCGTGAACGTGCTCTTCGTCCTGCATGCCGATCACGAACAGAACTGCTCAACGGCGACGGTCAGGGGCGTCGGGTCCAGTCAGGCGAATCTGTTCGCCTCTGTCGGGGCCGGTATCGACGCCCTGTGGGGACCGCTCCACGGTGGGGCCAACCAGCGGGTCATCGAGATGCTGCAGACGATCGTGGACGATCCCGATTCGACGGCAAAGAGCATCATCCTTCGGGCAAAGGATCCGAACGATCCTTTCCGCCTCATGGGCTTCGGCCATCGCGTGTACAAGAACTACGACCCCCGGGCGCGTGTGCTTCGCAGGTATGCAGACGATGTGCTCGCCGCGGTCGGAATCAAGGATCCGCTGTTCGATATCGCGAAGGAGCTCGAGCAGACCGCGTTGGAGGACGACTACTTCATCGAGCGCAAGCTCTTCCCGAACGTCGACTTCTACTCCGGCTTGATCTTCCGGGCACTCGATTTCCCGACGAGGATGTTCACGGTTCTCTTCGCTATGGGGCGACTGCCCGGCTGGATGGCACAGTGGAAGGAAATGACGGAGGATCCGGAGACCCGGATCATGCGTCCCCGACAGATCTACGTCGGCGACATCGACAAGGTGTACGTGCCGCTGGATGAGAGATAGCCGGACCGCCTGCTGCGGCGTAGCTGGTACTAGAAACTGGCATGAAGGGGTCGGACCTCCCGGGCCGGCCCCTCCTCTTCCTCTGCTACTCCGCTACTCCGCTACTCGGCCACCCAGTCCTGCACGTCCTCGATCCACGAGTCCAAAACGTCCCCATCTACTCCATCGACGCGAACAAGACCCTGTCGAAGCGGTGGATCTTCCGCGCTGAAGACGAGGACGTTCCACACAGGGCGGGCCCGCCATCCGCCGAAACCAAGGGTTGCGGAGGCGTGCCCGACCGGGAACCCGACCTCACGATTGGCCGTTTCGAGCGCCGCTTCTTCCCTAACGGCCAGACTCCATCCTGAAGCCAAGTGGTAGACGCCGACGACGCCAAGAACCACCACGGCGGTCCACCACATGGCGTTCGGAAGGCGTCCAATCACGATGAGCGCGGCGACGACTACCGCACCGACGAGATAGACAAGCGCTGCTCGACGCCGACGATTCGTGTCGGGGATGTGATACTCCCCGACGGCGTTCGGCTCGAGATCACTCGCCGCGGGCGACGGCTCCGCCCGGCCGCCGGGGACACCGGCCGAACTCTCGTCTTCGTTCACCCGTGGGTCTCTCCGAGGGCATGTTCAACCCGTTCGACATCGAGCGACGCCTCGCCGCGCCGACGGTGCCATCGGTCCCAAACCACCAGCATCGACGGCAAAACGAGGATTGCCGCAAGGAGCGACAGCAGGATCGTGTACGCCGTGACGAGTCCGAACTGACGGAACGGGATCGTCGTCGACGTCATCAGGATCCCGAAGCCGAAGATCGTCGTCATCGCCGACCCGGCGAGCGCACCACCGGTGTGGGTGAGCGTCGATTCGATTGCGTCATTCTCGTTGTCGTTGCGAATCCGGTCTTCTTCGTATCGGTGGGTGACGTGAATCATGTACGGAATCCCGATGCCGACCGCCAGCGCCGCCACGGTTGCCGTGATCGGCCCGAACGGGATGCCGACGGCCCACATGATCGCGAAGTTCAGCAAGACGACGAGTACCACGGGAAGCGTGGTGATCGCACCGAGCATCGGACGACGAACCTCGAACCAGTAGTAGACCACGAGGAGGATCAGCACGGCGACAAGCGTGTACAACAACGACGAGAGCTGCGAACTCTGCAGCGTGTTGATGATGACCTCGGAAATGATGGCCGTCGATGTGGGTACCGCATCGAGGCCGGCGTCCGTCACCGGAAGGAACGCCTCGTTCAGATCCTTCTGAAGCTGGCCGGCTCCGGCCTCGCCGGCCTGGGTCTGGATCGAGAAGAGCGCCGATGAATAGGAACCATCGTCGTCCTGGTAGATCACTGAGGCCGCCGCCTCGGGATTCGCCGAGAACAACGCCGCATACAGCGTTGCGACGTCCGCGGTATCTGAGACCTTCAGGCTCGTTGCCGTCATGCCTGCGGCACCGGCGGCCTGGGCGACGGTCGGGTCGAACGACGCCGACTCGGGATTCACGAGCTGCAGAACGAGCGCAACCGGAGAATCGGCGGCGGGGAACGCCCCGAACTGAGCGACGTTCTCGACGCCTGTGAGGTTCGTTGTCGAGTCAACCATCGCGTTGTACGCGGCCGTTGTCGCCACATCGCCCTCGATGAGAACCTCAGTCTCCTCGCCGAAGCCGCCCCCGTAGCTGTCGATCAGTGTCTCGAAGGTGACGCGATACGGCGAGGTGACGGGAACGAAGTCGATGAAGCTGAACCTAGCTTCGAGCCGGCTCGTGCCGAATGCGCCGAGGACTCCGAGAACAAGCGACACGATGAGTGTCGGGATTGCGGCGTGTTTTGCGAGCCACGCGGTCCGCCCGATCATGCGCGGCAGGAACCGGGCTTCTCCACCCCGCAGTGCGTCGCGATCCAGTGTGCCCCTGCGTTCGCCTCTGGTGTCAAGGAGGAGACGCACGGCAGGAACGAATGTGAGCATGACGAAGAACGATGCGGTGATGCCGATCGCCGCGAGAAGCCCGAACTCGCGCAGCGCCGGAATGTCGTTGAGGAGGTTGGTGAGGAACCCGACGGAGGTTGTGATCGTCGCGAGCACGAGCGCGACACCGACCGTCCGGACGGACACGGTCACCGCAACCGGGACGGGATCACCCTCCGATGCATCTTCGCGGTAGCGAGACGTGACGTGGATCGAGTAGTCCACACCGAGGCCGATCAACAGGATCGGGAGGATCTGACTCATCGGCCCGGCGGTGCCGTAGATCAGGTAGCCGGCACCGTTCATGATCATGATCGCGAAACCGATCCCAGCCATCGTCACCAACGTGTCCGCGACCGTTCTGCGCAAGCGCCCGGTCGAGAATGACCAGACGGCGAAGACGAGCGCGAACACTGAAAGGGCACCGATAAGCAGCGTCGACGTCGACCAATCGGCAACGCCCGACGGGAAGAGGTCTGGGAAGCCCTTGGCCAGGCCCGGCAGCACGAGCATCGCAATCGCTCCGAGCATGGCCGCAATGCCGACACCGGCGATGATCTTGTTCTTGCGCTTCTTGGGAAGGACGAGAAAGACAGTGGTGAGGACGAGCAGAATGATGAATCCAGCGCTGGCAAAGAGGCGGCCGATCTCGGCCTGGAATTCGTCGGTCCCTGCGAAGATCAGCTCCGTCGAGAAGGGCTCCGCTTCATACCCGGCGGGTAGCGGAATCGCGGCAATGGCATCCGCCGTGGCG
>CAXMQO010000056.1:0-6443 GCA_964195515.1 uncultured Saprospiraceae bacterium
TCTCGGATCTTCAGATACGGGTTGAACCAAACGGCTCTGAGCGTGCTGGTTCCGTCTCCGATCGTCGCCTCGATCATCGCTCGATTCCTCGAGATCCGCCGTCTGGAGACGTGTCGCACGACTCCGCCAACCGTCACCTCCTCACCGAGGGGGACCGACGACAGGTCGAAGAGTTGCGAACGGTCGAGGTACCGACGCGGAACGTGGAGCAGCAGTTGACCGACCGATGCGATGCCGGCGTCGGTGAGTTTCTTCTCCGTTCTGGGACCGATTCCCTTGACTCGATCGATCGGCACGTCGAGGAGATACGCGAGTGATCGCCCGGTGGTCTGGTCGCTGCTGGTGCTCACGGGACCATGATGGCGCTTCGGACGCCCAAGATCGTTGTACCCGGGATACTGCTAGCCTCCCATGTCACCTCAGGAGGTCTCCCCAACATGTCATATCGGTGTGAAATCTGCGACAAGGAACCGTGGTTCGGCAAGCAGGTCAGCTTCTCCCACAAACGTTCCAGTCGTCGGTGGCTCCCCAACATCCAGCGCGTTCGCGTTCGCGACGGGAGCAACTCCAAGCGTATTCGCGTCTGCACGTCCTGCATCAAGGCCGGCAAGGTCGAGAAGGTCTAGCGTCGTGCAGGGTTTCGTCAAGGTCTACGACCCACGGTCGGGGGTCGGCGTGATCATGCGAGATGATGACCGCTCTGAGGTCTACCTCCGCCCCGGTTCTCTCGACGGATCCATGTTCCGTATGCTCCGTCAAGGCCAGCGGGTGATCTTCGAAACCGATGAGGATGACGGCCGGCTTTACGCCCGCGATCTTCGATTCGGCGCAGACGGCTACTAAGGGTCTTCCCCCGTCTGCTCGGTCCGGTACACTCGCCTCACGACGTGAGGAGGAAACCCTGGTTCGAGCATATATTCTGATCCAGACCGACACCGGCCGCGCCGCCGACGTTGCAGGAGGCATCCGCGGTTTGGCGGGTGTGATCTCAACCGAGGCCGTCACCGGCCCCTACGACGTCGTGGTGTTCGTCGAAGCCGCAGACGTTGATGCACTGGGCCGATTGGTCGTCACAGCGGTCCAGCCGGTGGAAGGCATCGTTCGCACGCTGACCTGCCCGGTCATCAAGCTCTAGCAGCCGGCACATCGATCGAAGTCGAGAGCGAGTTCCTCCCTCAGCTTCCCGTTGCGATCTCTACGAGTTCGTTACAGAGTTCCGCGTAGGTCATCCCGGTCGCCGTCCACATCTTTGGGAATCCGGAGATCGGCGTGAATCCCGGCATGGTGTTCACTTCGTTGATGAGGAAGCCACGTCCGCCCTCCTCGAAGAAGAAATCCACACGAGCAAGGCCCCGGCCTTCGATCGCTTCGAACGCCCTGGCAGCCAGTGCACGCACCTCGGCGATGCGCTGGTCGGGCAGCCTCGCCGGCACTTCGAAGTCACTCTCCTCGTCGCGATACTTCGAGTCGTAGTCGTACCACTCGCCTGCCGAGTGGACCTCGCCCGGCAGGGCCGTTCGCGGCCCCTCGAGAACGGCAACCTCGATCTCACGACCCGCGATGAACTCCTCGACGACGACCTTCTCCCCATGCCGCAGGGCCTCGTCGATCGCGTCCTTGACCTCCGCCGGCTCGTCGGCCTTGCTGATGCCGACCGATGAGCCGAGCTCGGCCGGCTTCACAAACACTGGTGATCCGAGGTCCTTCAGGAGGGATGCGACGGTGCCGGCCGGATCGCTCCGGTAGTCGGCTCCCCTCACGACCCGCCATCGCGTTGTGGGAATGCCCGCTGCCTCGAAGATCTGCTTTGCGATGTCTTTGTCCATCGCGAGCGCCGACGGGAGCACGCCACAGCCGACGTATGGCTTCCCGGCGATCTCGAAGACACCTTGGATCGTGCCGTCCTCTCCGTATGGGCCGTGCAGGACCGGGAACACCACGTCGTAGCCAACGTCGTCGTCCCCGGCAAGGAGGCGTCCGTCGGGTAGACGGAGCGCTGCCGGCCGTCCCTCGGCTCGGAACGGGCGACGTGTCGAATCGACGACCCACCATTGACCGTCCCGATCGATTCCGACCGGGACGACACGGTGATCAGCCTCGACGAGTGCGTCATGGATAGCCACGGCCGAGGTACACGACACTTCGTGCTCGGCCGACCGGCCTCCGAACAAGAGCAGGACACGGGACATGCAAACAGACTACCGACGAGGTCGGCGTTGGGTCGGCAATGAGGACGTCAGGACTCGTCGGTCGAACGATCCATCGCCACGGCGTGGAATCCGCCGTCGACGTGGACGATCTCGCCGGTGGTCGATGGAGCCCAGTCTGAGAGCAGCACACAGACCATGCGAGCGACCGGTTCCGGGTCGTGGATGTCCCACGGCAGCGGAGCGCGTTTGTGCCACGCGTCGATGAACTCTTCGATGCCGGGAATCGACTTCGCCGCCACCGTCGCAAGAGGACCGGCCGACACGGCGTTGACTCTGATCCCGTCATCACCCAGGTAACGAGCGAGGTAGCGGGTGACGGACTGAAGGGCCGACTTCGAGACACCCATCCAATCGTATGACGGCCAGGCCGAGGAGTTGTCGAAGTCGAGGGTGACGAGCGCCCCCCCACCCGCGTTGCGCATGAGCGGCAGCAAGCCGACCGCCAATGTCTTGTAGGAGAATGCCGACGTCAGGAACGCAGATGCAGCGGAATGCGGGGGCGTGTCGAGGAAGTTCCCGCCGAGGGCATCCCCAGGAGCGAACGCGATCGCGTGCAGTGCACCGTCGACGGCACCCCACCGGTCGGCGAGATCGGCAGCGAGCGCCTCCATGTGGTCCGGATCGTTGATGTCGAGTTCCAGGACGGGTGGAGGGTCGGGAAGCCGCTTCGCTGACCGTTCGGTCAATCGGATCGCACGCCCGAACCCGGTGAGCACCATCTCGGCACCCTGCTCCTGGGCGATCCGGGCGACGTGCCACGCGATCGACCCGTCCGTGAGCACGCCGGTGATCACCAGTCGTTTCCCCTTCAGCAACATGCGCACCTTCCCTCTCGGCGGAGCATCCTAGGTGAGTTTCACGAAACGTTGGACCAGGCCCGAAAGCCGAGGCCCATCACGAAGAGCAGCAGCAGCCCGTACGAGAGGGCGGGCCGACGGGCGAGCTGTGTTCGGTACACGTAGGCCAGGCTCAACGTGATCGCGACGACGACGCCGTAGAAGACGTGAAATCCGTTCAGCGGCCGGAGTCCGTTCGCATAGAGCACGGTGCCGGCCGCGACCTGAATCAGGATCGCAGCGATGGCGATGGCGACGCCGACCCCGAACACCCGACTCGGGCGGCGGCGGAGCGCGGCAAGAACGAGACCCCAGACACCGACGAGACCAGTCGTCACGAGGGCGACGTAGACCCAGTTCTGGTGGAACCAAAGGACGGAGCTCATCGAGACCCCTCAGCACGCTTCGCAATGTGTACCGGTGTTGCGCCGACCGCCTCTATCAGATCGTCGACATCGAGATGGATGGCAGTCCCGGGTAGACCGGACCCGACGGAAACCTCGCCCCGACCGGCCACGTCTGCGTCGACAATCACCGGCAGGCCGGGAGTCACACCGAATGGAGTGATCGTGCCCCTCTGATAGCCGGTCGCTTCGAACGCCTGAGCCGTATCGGCGAGTGCGAGCCGCCGGAGACCGAGATGTTCGCGCAACGCACTCCAGTCGATGACTCGGTCGCCGGGCACCAGCACGAGGACGTACGCGTCCTCACCGGTCCGGACGACCATCGTCTTGAGGATGCGATCGACGGTGGTGCCGCGACGGTCGGCCGCCTCAGCAAGATCCCGAGCAGGCTCGAATCGCACAAGCCGGTAGTCGAAGCCCGAAGCGTCGACGGCTTCGAGAGCGGGAGACTTGTCCATACCGGGAGACTAGAGACGTGAGACATCAGACTTGAGACCGATCTGGTCTCCTGGTCTACTGATCTACTGGTCTACTGTCTCGATATGCCCGAACTCACCGTCGACGCGATCGCTCATGGAGGTGAAGCTGTCGGGCGGATCGACGGCAAGGCCCACTTCGTTGCCGGTGCGATTCCGGGTGAACGGGTCGAGATCGAGGTGTTCCGCGAGAAGTCGCGGTGGGCGAGGGGAAGGCTCATCGAGGTCCTCGAGGCTTCGCCGGATCGGATCGACCCGCCCTGCCCTGCCTTCCCGGTCTGCGGGGGGTGTACCTGGCAGCACGCCTCCTACGACCGGCAACTCGAGTGGAAGCGTGAAGTCGTCGCAGGCCAGTTGGCCCACCTCGGCGGTCTTTCCGATGTGCCGGTTCGGCCGACGATGGCGCCGGGGCCGCCGTACGGCTATCGGAATCGGATGGACTTCTCCGTCTCGAAGGATCGGCCAGCACTCCACGAGCACCGGTCGGATCGACTCGTCGGTCTCGACGGGTGCCCGCTCCTGCGCCCGGAACTGGCGAAGCTTTTCGCTGCCCTCGGTGATCTCACCGGGGTCAGGAAGATCGTCCTGCGATCGGGAGTGAACACGAACGATCTCCTCGTCATGGTCGAGGGTCGGATCCCATCGCAGGCCGAACAATGGGACTGCTCGGTCGTTGCGCAGTCGCGCGACGGGATTCGCGCGGTTCACGGTCGGCCGTGGTTCGAGGAAGAGATCGACGGCGTCCGATTCCGGGTACCCGCGGACGCGTTCTTCCAGGTGAACACAACCGGTGCCGAAGCGTTGGTCCATCTCGTCACCCAAGCGGCAGCAATCACGCGCGACGACGTGCTGCTCGACGGGTATGCCGGCGTCGGATTGTTCGCGGCGACGGTCGGCCGGTCGGCCGGTCGTGTTGTGACGATCGATGCCGGGAAGGCGGCCTTCGGTGCGATCACCGGAAACCTCGAGCACGTCATCCCTGGTCGATATCGCTCGCTCATCGGCCCATTCGAACGCGTCGCTCCGACGGCGAAGGACCGTTGGAACGTCGCTGTGGTCGATCCGCCACGGGCCGGTCTCGGCTCGGAGGGGGTAGCCGCTGTCACCAGAACGGGACCCCGGACGATCGTGCTGATCTCATGCGACCCTGCATCGCTCGCGCGCGATGCCTCGCTCCTGGTTGGTTCCGGATATCGGATCGACTGGGTGCAACCCGTCGATCTCTTCCCGCAGACCTATCACGTCGAGACGGTCACCCGTTTCGCTCTGAGATGACGAACCCGCCGGGCCTTGGTGCTAGATCTCGCCGACGAGCTTGGCACGCTTCTCTTCGTACTCTGCGTCCGTAAGTACACCGTCGTTGTGGAGTTGCTTGAGCCGCTGGAGTCGTTCCGTTGCATCGGACGGCGCGTCCGGTGCTGTCGTGGGTGCGGCAGGTGCAGCCGGTGGCCGTCCCTGAAGGGCCACCGAACGTTCTTCACGGACCTTGTAGAGCAGCGTTGCGAAAGCATCGGGGCGCGGGATGTTCGAGAACGCACTCTGCCCACCCATACCGGCCGACTCGACCAGCAGATCTCCGGCGCCGAGCATCCGCTCAAACATGGTCTGGCTGAAGTTGACGTTCGTGATCCGCTCGAGAGGAATCTCGACCCCCGACTTCGCGACGAGTCCCCTGCGAGTGATGAGCCTGTGGGTCGTCAGCACGTACCGGGTCGTTGCCCAACTCACGACCGGCCGCACGATGAACCAGATGCCGGCACCGACCACCGCGAGAATGATGACCCATTCGGCCGGCTGCCACCAATCGAGCGTCAATACAACGATGATGATCACCATGGCCAGGATGAACCAACCGATCGGGATCACGAGCAGCTTCCAGTGCTGACGGAATGCGGTAACGATCGTCTCGTCTTGACTGAGTGCATCTTCAGGCCATGGCATGACGACGAGTGTAGACGCCCGGGCGTCGCGGAGTACCGGGTATCGGGTATTGAGGTGGGTGCTCAACATGGGCCAAAGGCCCACGCGAGAAACCCCGAGAAAGCTTGCGCCCCCTCGGGGTGTCCTCGTTCCGACGGTCCCGGCCCCGGAGGGCTGATTCCGTCGGTGCGAGCGGCCTTGCGACCGTTCGCTCTCACCGTCCGGCCGAAGCCATCCGGCGAGGTGTCCTTCCGCCCGGTCCCGGCCCGAAGGCCACTTCTGGTGACCTCTTGCAAGGTCGGCGCCACCCCTTTCGGGGGGGTGCCCGGTCAGACGTTCCCGGTGCCCTTTCGAACTCCGGGCCGACCCTTTCGGGTCGGTTGCCCCCGGTTCGGTCTCCCGTCCCGGCGACAATCGAGAAACTAGGGACCCTGTGCGGCATTGTCCACCGAAAACACTGGTTGGTTTTCGCGTTCGATCCTGAAGTTTCGCGAACCGCACGCTGAGAGGCGAATTCCGTGGCCCGTGGTCGGTAGTCCGTAGTCAGGAACCCTCTCCGCCACCGCGAAGGCGGTGGGACCGGAAGCCGTGGACGGC
>CAXMQO010000057.1:0-18530 GCA_964195515.1 uncultured Saprospiraceae bacterium
TCTAGAGCAATCGAGCGATGATCGAGGCTACCATCGGAGACGGAACCAGCACGCTCAGAGCTGTGTGGTTCAACCCGTATCTGAAGATCCAGGAAGGCGAGGAGGTGGCGCTGTCCGGGAAGGTCGAGCGGTTCGGACGGCAACTCCAGATGAAATCCCCTGATCTCGACCGTCTCGGCAGCGAGGATTCACTCGTGACGGGACGCGTAGTCCCGGTGCATCCGAGCGTGAGCGGATTCACCCCTTTCAAGATTCGCGCAGCAATGGACAACGCCCTGAGAAGGTCACGCCCGATCACCGAGGTCGTCCCCGAGGCGATACTCAAGCGACTCGGTCTCATCGGGCGGGACGAAGCCTTCTTGAGCATTCATTTCCCGGAAGACATCGCGGACGCCGACCGCGCTCGCATGCGCCTTGTCTTCGATGAATTCCTCCGGATTCAGATGGCCTTCAAAACGCGAGCACACGATGACTTCGAGTCCAAGACCGGCGTGTCCAATTCGGTGAAGGGAGAGTTCTACCGCCGGTTCCTGAACAAGCTTCCGTTCGACCTCACCGGGGACCAAGCGCGGGCAATCGAAGAGATTCTCGAGGACATGGGCGGTCCCCGGCCGATGCACCGCCTGCTGCAAGGTGAGGTCGGCTCGGGGAAGACCGTCGTCGTGATCATCGCGTTACTCACCTCGGTGGAAAGCGAACACCAAGGAGCGGTGATGGCACCGACGGAGGTGCTCGCGGTACAGCACTACCTCGGAACCGAACTCGCTCTCGAGGACGCCGGTCTGGCGCCACCGATCCTGGATGGTGGCGCAGGGGACACACCCTCTCTGTTCCACACTGAACCGCCGACCACTCGCGGGGTTCGGATCGGGCTTTTCACGGGCAGCAGGGTGACGACGAATTTCGTGGTCGGCGACATATCGCGTGCCAACGGACTCGCGTGGCTCAGGGACGGGACCATCGACATTGCGTTCGGCACACAGGCACTGATCCAGTCTGATGTTGAGTTTCGCTCGCTCGGCATCGCCGTCGTTGACGAGCAGCACCGGTTCGGCGTCGAGCAGCGGGTGGTGCTTCGCGACAAGAACGACGGCGAGGGTGTCCCGGATCTTCTCTTGATGACGGCGACGCCGATTCCGCGAACGCTTGCGATGACGCTGTACGGCGACCTCGACGTCTCGACCATTGTGGAGATGCCGCTTGGTCGCACCGATGTGGTGACCGAAGCAGTCCCGGAGTCGGCCGATTCCGAGATCGACGGTCGGATTCTCGGCGCCGTGGCTGAAGGAAGGCAGGTATTCGTCGTCTGCCCCCTGGTCGAAGACTCCGACAAGATCGATGCAAGATCAGCAACCTCGGAGTTTGCGAGGCTGAAGGCGGCACTCCCCGGTGTCCGGTGTGAACTGCTCCACGGTCAGATGCGGTCTGACGAGAAGGCGGACGTGATGCATCGAGTCAGAGCCGGGGAGATTGACGTCCTGGTGTCGACCACAGTGATCGAGGTCGGCATCGACGTGCCGAACGCCACGCTTATGGTCATCCGCAACGCGGATCGATACGGTTTGAGCCAGCTCCACCAGCTCCGAGGACGCGTCGGGAGGGGCGAGCACGGCGGCGCCTGCCTCCTGGCGGCCGATCCCTCCACCCCGGACGGCGAGCGCCGGATCGAAGCGATGGTCGGATCCAACAATGGATTCGAACTCGCGAATATCGATCTTGAGATCCGGGGACAGGGAACGGTGTTCAGCGGGGCGCAATCTGGCGCGGCCGACCTCCGACTCGGCGACATCCTCCGCGACCATGACCTCCTTGAGGCGGCGAATAGGGTCGCCAAAGAAGCGGTGGGCGCAGATCCCAATAGTCCGTTCGTCGAAGGAGTGATGCACGAAGCAGCCATGCTGTTCGGCGAGTCGGCAGAATGGCTCACGAGGAGTTGACATGAGGATCATCGCGGGAGAAGCCAAGGGGCGTCGACTGGCCGCTCCTCGCTCCGGAACGCGTCCGTTCACCGGTCGGGCGAAGGAGGCCGTGTTCTCGTCTCTGCACGCTCGCATCGCCGGAGCCGCAGTACTCGATCTCTACGCGGGGAGCGGGTCGCTCGGTCTCGAGGCCCTGAGTCGCGGTGCCGACTCCGCAGTCTTCGTTGAACAGGACCGCAATGCTGTGGCGGTGCTCGCCTCCAATGTCGAAGCTGTGGATCTGGGCGGCACCATCGTGCGACGCGAGGTTGGAGCGTTCCTGCAACGCAACCGTCACAGCTACGACCTCGTCTTCGTCGATCCGCCGTACGCGTTCGACGATCGGGAGGTCGAGCGGGTCCTGGATCTCATTACAAACCGCATCACCGATCAGGGAACGGTTGTGCTTCACCGGCGATTTGGTGGAACCGCACCCGAATCCGATAACCTGCGGTGCACCGACCGGCGACGGTACGGTGACAGCGAGATTTGGATCTTCGAAAAGGAGCAGTCGTGACGGTGGCGCTCGTCCCGGGCAGTTTTGACCCGCCAACCAACGGACACCTCGACGTCATCGAAAGGTGCGTGGGCATCTTCGACGACGTGGTCGTTGGGATCATCAAGAACCCTTCGAAGGTCTACCTCTTCGATGAAGCCGAACGAATCGACATGCTGACCGATCTCTGCTCCGAGTGGGAGTCCGTCCGGATCGGCTCCTTCGGTGGACTCCTCGTCGACTACGCGAAACAGGTCGGCGCCGATGTCGTCGTCAAGGGTCTGAGGGCGATCACCGACTTCGATTACGAGTTTCAGATGTCGCAGATGAACCGCCACTTGTCCGGGATCGTCACGCTGTTCGTGGCGACGAAACCTGAGTACGGCTACTTGTCGTCATCGCTGGTCAAGGAGGTATACCGTTTCGGTGGATCGGTCGATGCACTTGTACCGGCGAGCGTCGCGGCCGCCTTGAAGGAGCGATACGCATGACTATGGAACACCCAGACCATCCACAGCCGCCGCCGCCCGTCCCCGGTCGGCTACTCGACGCGATCGAGAATCTGATGATCGAGATCGAGAACGCGCGCCAGGTTCCGTTGTCGAACAGCGTGATGATCAATCAGGACGAGATGCTCGACGAGCTCGCCGGGATACAGAGCGCTCTGCCGGAAGAACTTCGTGCGGCCCGATGGATGGTGCGCGAACGCGAGGCCTACATCGCACGGACGAACGAGAAGGCCCGCGAGGTGCTGGCGGACGCGAAACAGCGGTCCGAGCACATGGTCTCGGAGTCCTACATCGTCCAGGAGGCGGTGGAGGAGGCGAACACCCTCGTCCGCAATGCTGAGAGCGAAGCCAGGAGAATTCGTCTCGAATCGGAGGACTTCGCAGAGCGCCATCTCGCCGAGGCCGAACAGGTGCTTGCCGAGCTGCTCCGGTACGTTCAAGAGGCCAGAGCCGAACTCCATCAGACGCTGGCGCCGCAGCCAGAGCCGCCCGTGAGCCGGTGAAGCAGCGGAGTAGCCGGGTAGATGAGTAGGGACAAGGAAGACCCTGTGAATCGTTCGCCGTTCATCGTTGATGTCTCCGATCTCTTGGGCCGGGACGTTCCTGCTCGCTCTGTCGTCATCGACGTTGTGGTCGATTGGGCATTGGAGATGAGCCGGATCATGGCCGAGCCATCTCTGGTCGCGAGCCTCTCGGTCGGATCGGTGCCAGGCGGAGTGCTCGTGAGAGGGGACGTCTGTTACGCCGTTGAACACACCTGTCGTCGCTGTCTCACCGACTTCATCGATGACGGCTGTAGCCCGGTCACCGGGCTGTTCGAAACCGATCCGGGTGAGGACGCATATCCGATCGAAGGGACGACGATCGATCTGGAATCTTTCCTGCGAGACGAGACCCTTCTCGGTCTGCCCCTGCTCCCGATCTGCGATGAATCCTGCGAGGGAGTTGTGACTACACCAGAAACGGACTTGAATAGCGACTCCCCGAGCGAATCGGGCGACACCGCCTCACCGTTCGCCGTACTACGCGACCTTCTGTCGCCCGAGGATTGACGAAACAAACGAGGTTCCCTGATGGCCGTCCCAAAGAAGAAGATGTCGCGGTCCCGCACGCGTCGGCGCAAGGCACAGTGGAAGGTGTCAAGCCCCACATTGGGCAAATGCGCAAAGTGTGGCGCCATGCACGTTCCGCACCGTATGTGCAAGGAATGCGGTAGCTACAACGGTCGCGAGATCATCGCAGAAGTCTGAGCGAGCGATGGCGAGAGTCGTCGTTGATGCGATGGGCGGCGATCATGCCCCGGGGGAGGTTGTCCGCGGCGCGATTGACGCGGCGGCCGCAGGTGTCGATGTCGTGCTCGTCGGCGATCGATCGAAGATCGCACCCTTCCTCGAGCGATTCAATGCTGATCTACCTGTGGTTCATGCCGGCGAGGTCATCGAGATGCATGAGGATCCTGCGCGGGCCGTGCGAGAGAAGAAGGATTCCTCGATCATGGTGGCCGCCCGCCTCGTCAAGGAGGGCGAAGCCGAAGCCTTGATCTCGGCAGGATCGACCGGTGCCGCCCTCGCATCGGCGGCATTCGTGATCGGCCGCCTGAAGGGAGTTTCGCGACCTGCGATCGCCTCCGTATTTCCCACTCGCGAAGTGGTACTCGACGTTGGTGCCAATCTTGACGTCCGGCCCCTCCATCTCGCTCAATTCGGAGTGATGGGAAGTGCGGTCGCGAAGGTCTTCCTGGATGTTGGGGATCCCCGGGTGGGTCTGCTCAACATTGGTGAGGAGGCAGGCAAGGGCAGGGACCTCGAGAAGGAAGCACACGATCTCCTTGCCGACGCCGAAGGGATCAACTTCATCGGGAACGTCGAAGGCCGTGATCTCGGACGGAGTCGCGCCGACGTCTTCGTCACCGACGGCTTCACCGGGAACGTTCTCCTGAAGACCGGTGAAGGAACGAGTCGCGCGCTGTTCCGGTTGCTCCTCGAAGCGATGCAGGCCGAGAAATACCAGACGGCTCTCGCGGAACTCATGCCGGCGTTCATGGAGCTACGTCAGCTGATCGATCCGGAGACCATCGGCGGTGCCCACCTCGTCGGCACCAAGGGTGTCGTGGTCATCTCACATGGGGCCAGTTCACACCGCGCGGTCGCCAATGCCATACGGATGGCAGCCGAGGGCGCTGATCACGGTCTTGTCGAACTCATCGCGGACGGGATCGAGCGTGCTCGGAAATGAGTGACGCGGTTCCCGATCCCGGAAGTGCCGCCGAGCGCCTCGAGGCCGCACTCGCGTATCGAATCGGCGACGAAGCGCTGCTCGCTACGGCGCTCACTCACGGCTCGTACGCGTCAGAGCATCCGGGTGTTGCGGACTACCAGCGGCTTGAGTTTCTCGGTGATGCGGTGCTCGAGGTCACGGTCACGCGATACCTCTACGAGCAGTTCCCGGAGGCGACCGAAGGAGAGATGACGCTTCTGCGGGCGGGTGTGGTGTCCGAACCGGCGCTTGCGTCGGTCGCACGCGAGTGGGGCATCCCCCAGCTGATCAGACTCGGTCGGGGAGAGGAGCGCACCGGCGGACGAGGCAAACAGTCGATCCTCTCCGATGTCGTCGAGTCCCTGCTGGCGGCCGTGTATCTCGATGCCGGAATCGAGCGGGTCGAGCGGATCGTTTACGAGCACTGGGCTCCGATGGTCGCCGATAGGGCAGGCACTCCCGGAGGCCGTGATTACAAGACTCGACTCCAGGAGGTTCTTGTCGCTGATGGACGCGACGTCGAGTACACCGTCACCGAGACCGGGCCGCAGCATGCCAGGCGATTCACAGCAACCGTAGGCTCGTCTGACGACGCCCTTGCGACGGGAACCGGAACGTCAAAGAAGCGAGCAGAACAAGATGCAGCTCGCCGAGCCCTGGAGAGTAGAGCAGTAGAGCAGTAGAGCAGTACCGCTCTACTGCCCAACTTGTCCATAACTTCAACCATGTAATTCGCCCTGGTATGCTTTTCCACCGTGCTGCTGAAGAAACTCACACTCGTCGGTTTCAAATCGTTCGCCGACCGCATCCGACTCGAATTCGACGCCGGTGTGAACGTGGTCGTCGGACCGAACGGCTCTGGGAAATCCAACCTGCTCGATGCCATCGCATGGGTGATGGGAACCCAGGCCACACGCTCGCTCCGAACTGAGAAGATGGGAGACGTCGTGTTCGCCGGAACGGCGACCCGCCCGGCGGTGTCCCGCGCCGAGGTGTCGCTCACCTTCGACAACAGCGACGGCTTCCTCCCGGTCGACCTCAACGAGATCACCATCACCCGCCGGCTCTATCGAGACGGCACTTCCGAATACGAGATGAATCGGACGCCATGTCGCCTCCTCGACATCCAGGAGTTGCTCTCCGACGGTGGCGTTGGGCGCCACCAGCACGTTCTGGTTTCCCAGGGGCAGATCGGAACGATCCTCATGGCGGGACCGGATGAGCACCGCTCGGTCATCGAGGAAGCTGCAGGCATCACGAAGCACCGGAGTCGCCGCGACCGGGCGATTCGCCGACTCGCCGCGACCGACCAGGATGTCGACCGGCTTAACGACATTCTTGCTGAGAAGCGCCGAGCGCTGCGGCCCTTGAAGCGCCAGGCGAACGCTGCAGCCCGGCACGGAGCGGTGAGATCCGAGGCGAAGGCGCTCCGACTCTGGCTCGGGGGTGAAGTCATCCGTGATCTGCGATCCAGGAACGCGAAGGCCACAGCCGAACAGGCAACACTCTCGGCAGCGCTCAACTCCGATAGGGGCGCACTGGAGGGCTTGCTGATCGAACTCACCGGGCTCCGATCGTCCGCTGGCGATGTGGGGGCAGCGCTCGAACGTGACACCACCGCGGCAGCGCGCCTCGAGACGGTCGTGGAGCGTCTTCGCCGCTACGGGCTCGTTGCGCGTGAGCGACGCGTCGGACTTGAGAACCGAATCGAGGGAGCCGAAGAACGGCGCGGCGACCTCTCCGGTGAAGAGATTGAGCTTCGGACCGGTATCGACGAGGCGACCGATGCAGAACTCAGGCTCGGTGACGAGGAAGAACGTCGGGCCGTTGCCTTGCAGGCTCTGGAAGACGAGGAACGAGTGCTTGCCGAACAGGTCCAGCTCCCGGCCGAGGGTCTTGTCGCCAACCTGCGTGGCGATCTCAGAGCGCTTGAGAACGGATCGCAACGAGACAGGCGAGAGCTCGAGTCCATCAGGGCGCGTCACAGCGTTGTTGTCGATCGCCTCGAAGAAGAGACAACCGAAAGCGTCGAACTGAATCAGTCGATTCAACAGGCCGATTCCGAAGTGACGGCATCGCAGCGCACCTATGAAGAAGCCCGGGATTATCGCTCCGACATCGAAGAAGGATGGGAACGCGCCGATCAGCAGCACACGGACGCGCTGCTCGCAGTTGCCGCAGCCGAAGCCCGCGTCGAGGCGCACGAGGCTGCCATCGCAGGTATCGGAGATCCCACCGCTCGGACGATGACCGCAGACCGAGACGGAGTCATGGGAGCTGTTGCTGCGTCCCTGGACGCCCCGGCGGATCTCGCGGACGCGGTCGATGGAGCACTCGGCTCATGGGCCGATGCCTTCCTCACCGTTGATCGGGCGACAATCCGCGGTCTCACCGGTGATCTCAAATCGAACGGACTGGGCGGCGTCTCACTCGTCAGTCCGCTGGTATCGGTGGATGTCCCTGCGCGGGCCGCCGCTGCCGAACTGGGCCTGGATGCGCTCGTCGATCTCCTCGGAGTGAACGCCGACCTGAGGGTCGCAGAGGCGCTCCTCGGCGACGTGGTGTTCGCCGCCGGATGGGAGGCAGCGTGGCGGGTCGTTGAGCGTTTTCCGCATCTCCGCGCGGTAACTCCCGAGGGTGATGTGATCGCCGCATCCGGCATGCACGTCGCGCAGCCCGACGGGACCGGATTCGCCGCCCTGGAAGCGGCTCGCGTGCAACTCGAGATCGGCGAAAGGGAACGATCGCGTACCGAGAGCCGCCGGACCACCACCCGGCGGGACCTCGAAACAGCTCGGAGGATTGAACGAGCGGCGCTCGATGATCTCGAGGCGCTTGAGGCCAGGATCGCCGGCCACACCGAGGCACTGGCTCTGATTGGCCGTGCTCGGGCCGAGGGTGAGGCCGAACGCGAGCGACTCGACACGCGAACGAAGGCGCTCCTGGAAGCAGAGGGGGCGCGAGAGGAACGCATCGCAGAGGTGCGCGAACGGGTCGCAGAGTTCGAAGGCGAGGAGGCTTCTCGACAAACTGCCTGGGAGGCCCTCAACCGACGTCGCGAAGAGGTGGCTTCTCGTACGGACGAAGCCCGTCGGCGGAAGGAAGATTCGGCGGCCGAACTCGCAGGAGTCTCCGAGCGGAGAGCGCTGCTGCATCGGAGACTCGAACGTGTCAGATTGGATCTGGGCCAACTGGAACTGCTCCCCGAAGAAGACCCCCGAATCGATCAGCTGTCTGAGATCGAATCCCGCTCTGCCCGGGTGATCGCTCTCGCTCAGCACCACATCGCCGAATTGCGCGAGCGGCAGCGAACACTCCGCCTCGACGTCGGAGATGTCTCCGAGGCCCTTGCGAACGCAGAGCAGCACCGCGAGCAGCTCGAGGATGCGGTCTCGACAGCGAAGGATCGGCTATCGATCCTTGCCGTTGAGTTGGCCGAGATCCGTGTCCGCCTGGAGTCGAGTGAGGAAGGTCTGCGGCGAGACGCGGACGCATCGCTTGATGAGGCGCTTGGTGAGCCACGCCCGGAACTCAAAGAAGGAATCGTTCCGTCGGAGCGCCTCGCCAGCCTCGAAGCCGATCTTCGGAGGATGGGTCCTATCAACCCCTTGGCCGCGGCTGAGTACGAGGACCTGGCGGGTGAGGTGACGCTCCTCGACGAGCAGCTTGTCGACCTCGACGGGTCGCGCAGCGAGTTGAGGAAGGTCATCTCCGCACTCGACGAGGAGATGTCGAGCCTGTTCATGGTCGCATTCGAGGAGATCTCGAGGTTGTACCAGGAGAACTTCGTCCAGGTGTTCCCCGGCGGTCGGGGAGGGCTCCGTCTTGTCGATCCCAGCCATCCGCTCGAATCCGGTGTCGAGGTGGAGGCACAGCCTCACGGGAAGAAGGTCGGCCGGCTCGCGCTTCTCTCCGGCGGAGAACAGAGTCTTGCCGCCCTGGCGTTCCTGTTTGCCGTATTTCGCGCGCGACCGAGTCCCTTCTACGTCCTTGACGAGGTCGAGGCGGCGCTCGACGACGCGAACCTCCACCGCTTCCTGAGGCTCGTAGACACGCTGCGTTCGTCGGCACAACTCGTGATCATCACCCACCAGCAACAGACGATGGAAGCCGCCGATATGCTGTATGGCGTCACGATGGAACCCGGCGAGTCATCGAAAGTCCTCGCCCGACGTATGGCGCGAGTCACCATCTAGGAGCGCCCTGAGCAGCGGCATTGCCCGGCATGCTCCTAGGGTTCCCGTCCGTTAGGAGTATCGGTGGACACCAGCATTTGGATTGTGTTCGTTGTAGCGATCGCCATCATCGCGGTCGTTGCGTTCGTTGTCGTCAACCGATCGCACGACAAGGGACCCTCCTCATCGCCAGGAGTGGAAGCCTCGGAACGAGGACTACGAACCAAGCTGGTTCGCACCCGATCGGCCATCGGCGGTCGACTCAGCGATCTCTTCGGATCCGGCACTCTTGATGAGAACTTCTGGAGTGAACTCGAGGAGGCGTTGATCGCTGCTGACGTCGGTGTATCAACGGCATCGGCCGTCGTGAATGATGTGCGAAGCCAGCATCCTGATGATGGCGATGCAGCGCGACGGTTGCTCGAAGATTCCCTGATCGGTCAAATGTCGGGGCGCGATCGATCCCTGCACCTCGAGGGGAAGCCGGCCGTGGTTCTCGTCGTCGGCGTGAACGGCACGGGGAAGACGACCTCGATCGCCAAGATCGCCGGTTTGCTCGGAGAAGGCGGCCGAACCGCCGTCCTCGGCTCTGCCGACACGTTCCGGGCTGCCGCAGATGAGCAGCTTCGCACCTGGGCCGAACGGGTTGGAGTCGAGGTCGTCTCCGGGGCGCCGGGCTCCGATCCTGCCGCCGTGGCATACGACGCATACCGAACGGCCGCGGATTCCGGCGCCGACGTCGTGCTCATTGATACGGCAGGGCGACTGCACTCGAAGACGAACCTCATGGATGAACTCGCCAAAGTGGCGCGCGTGCTTCGCCGCGAAGCGGGGGAGATCGGTGAGATCCTTCTCGTCCTCGACGGAACCACCGGCCAGAACGGGATCAGCCAGGCACGAAGCTTTGCCGCATCCGTCGGTGTGACCGGGATTATTCTCACGAAACTCGACGGCACGGCCCGAGGGGGCGTAACGATCGCTGTGGAACAGGAACTCGACGTCCCAGTCAAATACATCGGCGTCGGTGAAGGGCTCCACGACCTCGTACCATTCGAACCGACAACATTTGTCGAAGCACTGCTGGAGCCATGACCGAAACGCAACGACTCATCGCAGAGGCTCGGAACGCAGCCGAGCGCTCGCACTCGCCGTACTCCAAATTTCGCGTCGGCGCCGTGGTCGTCGCTTCCGACGGCACCGAGTACCGGGGATGCAACGTCGAGAACGCGGCGTACGGAGCATCGATCTGCGCGGAGGCGAACGCAATCACCACCGCCGTTGCCAATGGCGTACGCGAGATCGATACGATCGCCGTCGCGTGCCTCGACGGCGAGGGATGCTCCCCGTGTGGCAACTGCCGTCAACTCATGAGAGAGTTCAGGGTGCGACGGGTGATTCTCACGACCGAAGACGGAACCCCGGTTGAGTACGCCCTCGAGGAGCTGTTGCCGCGCTCGTTTGGACCCGACGACCTTCGGTCGAGCAGATCAGTAGATCAGTAGATCAGTACTGCTCTACTTCGCTTTCAATGCCTCGGTCAGCTTTGGGATCACTTGGTGCAGATCGCCCACGATGCCGAGGTCGGCTACGGCGAAGATCGGGGCTTCGGCGTCCTTGTTGATGGCGATGATTGTGCCGGAGTCCTTCATCCCGACGAGGTGCTGCATCGCACCGGACACGCCTGCGGAGATGTAGACGGCGGGTTTGACCGTCTTGCCGGTCTGCCCGACCTGGAGCCTCGACGGAACCCACCCGGCGTCGATGACGGCTCGGGTAGCTCCCACCGCCGCGTTGAGCTGTAACGCCAGCTCCTCGATGACGGTCCACTTCTCTGCGCTGCCGACGCCGCGGCCACCGGCCACAACGATGCCGGCCACCTCGAGATCCGGTCCCTCGCTCTCTTCGACATGTGACTCGGAAATGACGGCAGACCCCGCATGGCCAACGTCGGGCATCGAAACGGATACGACCGTGGGGACGCCACCATCCGACGCTTCCGCCGGGAATGCCTTCGGGCGTATGAGGACGAGCGCGGGTGCCGAACCAGTGGTCTCGGTGATGACGGCCTCGCTTCCACCAAGGATCTCGCTGGTCACGCGCACCGAGCCGTCAACGGAGACGTCGACGGCATTTGAGAGCACGGGTCGGCCGATCCGAGCCGAGAGCCGCCCGGCGACGTCGCGGTCGGTGTTCCCCATGCCGAACATGATGAGATCGGCACCATGCTCCTCGGCGAGCACTGCGAGCGCGGCCGCTGCGGGGGCGGACGGGAGACGGTCTCCGGTGGCGAGGTGATACACCGTCGTGGCACCGTGAGAGCCGAGTTCCGCGTACGCGGCGTCCGACCCTGCACCGATGTGGAATACCGCGGTGTCTCCAAACGACCGAGCCTTCGTCAGGAGTTCGAGAGCGGACGCGGAGGCGTGCCCGTCGAGTTCTTCGCTGAATACCCAGGTCGTCATCTAGATCACCTTCGCTTGTTCAAGGAGGGCGACGATCCTGAGATACGCCTCACCGTCGTCTTCAACGATCTCTCCCGCTTCGCGGGCAGGGACCGAGATCACCGAGGTGATCTTCTGTCCGGCGCCGGAATCCCCTACCTGGTCGGCGCTGAATCCGAGGTCCGCGGCTGTCAGCTTGTCGATCGGTTTCTTCTTGGCCTGCATGATCCCCTTGAACGTGGGATAGCGGGGTTCAACGACACCGGAGGTAACGGACAGGAGCGCCGGGAGTGGCGCTTCAACCACGTCGTAACCCCCTGCGGTCTGCTGTTCGACACGAATCCCGGCGTCGGTTGCGTCGACCTTGCGAGCGAACGTCAGCGACGGCACGTCGAGCAGTTCGGCGATCTGCTGGGGAACGACACCGGTGTACCCGTCGGTGGATTCCGTGCCGGCGATCACGAGGTCGAATCCTTCTCGCTCAATCGCCGCTGCGAGCACCCGTGACGTCGTCAGGGCATCGGATCCGCCGAGGGTCTCGTCATCGATGATGACCGCTTTGTCTGCGCCCATCGCCAATGCCTGGCGGATCCCCTGAAGGGAACCGGACGGGGACATCGAGAACAACGTGACCGACCCGTCGTCTCCTTCGGCGAGTTGGAGCCCGACCTCGACGCCGAACCGATCGGTATCGTCGAGGACCTGGTCATTCGGACGGACCACGCGATGGGTGTCCGGATCCAGGTCATATGGCGTCGCCGGGTCTGGGATCTGTTTCACACAGACCGCGATTCTCATGACGTTACCGCTCCTTGGCTGGGGTGCCGAGATGATACCCCAACTTTGAGCGTGGACTCAAAAACAGGCGTCAGTTGGCGACGAGGAGTGGGAGGAGCGCGTCGAGCACGGAGGTGAAACGCTCCCGTGCCTCGGCGGCCGTTTCGGTGACTTCAGCGTGTGACAGCGGCGTATCCGTGATACCCGCTGCGTAATTGGTCACCAGCGAAATTCCGGCAACTTCGACACCCATATGGTTGAGGGCGATCGCTTCGGGCACCGTCGACATGCCGACCAGGTCGCCGCCCGCTCGCCTGACCATCTCGATCTCGGCGGGTGTCTCGTAGCTGGGTCCAAGGAACCACGCATAGACGCCCTCGCGGTACGAGACGGACGAAGCTTCGAATGCGCGCTCCATGAGATCTCGGAGGCGCTTCGAGTAGACCTCGCTCATGTCGGGGAATCGCGGGCCGAGCCGGTCGTCGTTCATGCCGACGAGCGGGTTTCTCGCCGTGTAGTTGAGATGGTCGCGGATCGCGACGAGGTCGCCGGGCGCAAGACCGTCGCCGAGACCGCCCGCGGCGTTCGTGAGGAGCACCGACGAAGCGCCGGCGAGCGCGGCGGTGCGGACGCCGAACACGACCTCGTCGAGTTCCCAGCCTTCGTATGTGTGAACACGTCCCGCGAAGAGCAAGACGGCTCCGTCGCCGACGGAGGCCGAGAAGAGGCTCCCGCCGTGACCGACGACACGCGGTTCGGGGAAGAAGGGGATCTCCGAGTAGGGAATCTCGATCGCATTGTCGAAGGATCCGGCGTAGTCGCTCAGACCGGATCCGAGCACGACGGCAGCTTGGTGTCGCTCCCGTCCCGTTCGTTCGGCGATCGCCGCCGCGGCCTCCTGCAGGTGTTCGTAGCTCATCTCACCTCTCCAAGGATCAAGGGTCGGGGCGTCTGCGGTTCGTCGGATACGGTCCACGCGGTCTCGAGGACCGCGAGACACGCGGCGAGTTGGTCATCGGTGTTGTATCCCACTGCCGCCAGCGCGTCGCCGGTGGTGACTTCGTCGCCGACTCTGGCCTGGATCGTGATACCGACACCGGGATCGACGTCGTCTTCCTTCGCCTGGCGTCCGGCTCCGAGGCGAACCGCCGAACGGCCGACGGCGAGCGCGTCGCAACGTTCGATGAAACCGGCCCGATCGGCGACGACCGTGTGGGTTTGGCCGGCAGACGGGAGGAGTGACTGATCGTCGAGCACCCGGGGGTCTCCGCCCTGAGCCACGATGACCCTGGCGAAGACGTCGAGGCCGGTTCCGGAGGCGACGACCGATTCGAGTCGTGACCGTGCCTCGTCGCGATCGGCAGCGACGCCACCGAGGATCAGCATCTCCTCGCCGAGGCGGTAGGTGAGTTCGGTGACGTCGTCCGGTCCGTCTCCTTTGAGAATGGCGATCGACTCGATCATTTCGTTTGCGTTGCCGATCTCGGCGCCGAGGGGCTGGTCCATGTCGGTGAGGAGACCGACGACCGGCGTGTTGTGGGACTTGCCGATGCCGACCATCGTCTCCGCCAACTCTCGTCCGGAAGCGACGTCCTTCATGAATGCACCCGAGCCGATCTTGACATCAAGAACGAGTCCGTCGAGGTCTTCTGCGAGCTTCTTCGACATGATCGATGAGGAGATGAGTGGTATCGCCGGTACGGTGCCGCTCGCATCCCGGAGGGCATAGATCCGTCGGTCGGCTGGTACGAGCGTCTCCGACTGACCGCCGAGAACGAGGCCGAGCTTGTCGAGTTGCTCGGCGAATTCGCGAGGGTCGAGGCGGGTCCGGAAGCCGGGGATCGTTTCGAGCTTGTCGAGTGTGCCGCCCGTGTGGCCGAGGCCGCGCCCCGACATCATCGGGACGGCGATTCCGCAGGCCACGACCATGGGAGCGAGCGGGATGCTGATCTTGTCGCCGACACCACCGGTCGAGTGTTTGTCAATCTTCGGCCTGTCGGTGGATGACAGGTCGAGTACGTCGCCCGAGTGGAGCATCGCATCGGTCCAGGCTGCGAGTTCCTCTTGGGTCATGCCGCGGAACATGACCGCCATGAGGAACGCGGAGAGCTGGTAGTCGGGGATCTCATCCGCGGTGTAGCGGGCGATGATCCACTCGAGTTCTGCGGCCGCCAGCGCCTCACCGTCGCGTTTGGCTCCGATCAACTCCGGCATGCTGTAGCTCATGAACCCTCCGATTCGGGGCGTGTATTGTCGCGCAACCTGACGCGACCATTGCTGACCGTGATTCCTTCGCTCCTCAACAGCTCGGTCTGTCGTTGTTCCAGCCCCGGGGCGAGTCGTCCCGACCTGGCGACGACCCGCCACCACGGAAGACCTGGTGTCGATCGGACGAGGTTGCCGACGGCACGGGCGGCACCGGGAAATCCCGCCTCCTCAGCGACCTCGCCGTACGACACGACTTCACCGGGTTCGAGCCGTTCGAGCACCCTGGCGACGTCCTCGCCGAAGTCCTTCATCGCTGCCTCACCTTTGCGTAGGCATCGGCATCGTACGAACGGATGAGCTCTTGCTTGATCGCCCGGGCGCAGAACGGATCGCTCAAAGCGTCCCGAACAGCCGATCGCCCATGTCTCCAAGACCGGGCACGATGTAGGCACGGTCATTGAGTTCGCGGTCGTGGGCAGCGGCGATGACATGAACGTCGGGGTGATCGTCGTACATACGGCGGACTCCATCGGGCGCCGTAACCACGCAGAGGGCGGTGATGTCGCGCGCCCCGGACGATTTGACTTTGTCGACAGCCCATGAGAGCGACCCACCCGTTGCGAGCATCGGTTCGAGAATGAATACCGAGGCGTCGGACAGGTCGGGGAGGCGGAAGTAATACTCCTGCGGAAGTGCCGTCTCCTCGTCGCGCTGCACACCGGCGAAGCCGACCTTGCAGTCGGGGATCATGTCGAGAACCGCATCGAGCATCCCAAGACCGGCCCGCAACACGGCCACAGCAACCACGTCGTGGATGCGGTAGCCGATGGTCGTCTCCATCGGTGTTCGGACTTCGATCTCGGCAAGCGGCAAACGCTTCGTTGCTTCATGCACCAGGCTGTACGTGAGACCACGGGCCGCCGCCCGGAACAGCTCAGGTCGGGTGTCCTCGGCACGGAGAACGGTCAGATAGTGTCGGGCCAACGGATGATCGATCACAGTGAGATTCATGTCGCGAGTCTCGCACGTCGCGTGTCTCGCTGCGAGCCGTAGACTCCCTGTTCCATGTTCGATTCCCTTTCCAGCCGGTTGAACGACGCCTTCTCGCGATTGCGCGGCAAGGGCCGTCTCTCAGAATCCGACGTGAACGACGCCCTTCGCGAGGTGCGGATCGCCCTCCTCGAGGCTGATGTCAACGTGTTGGTCGTGAAATCAATGCTGGCGCGCGTGAAAGAACGGGCCGTCGATACCGAGGTGACGAAAAGCCTCACTCCGGGTCAGCAGGTCATCAAGATCGTTCACGAAGAGCTGATCGTCACTCTCGGCGCCGAGGAGGTGCCGCTGATCCGGCCGGCCGCCCCACCGCTCGTCATCCTCATGGTCGGTCTGCAGGGCTCCGGCAAGACCACGACGGCGGCGAAGCTGGCGAAACACGTGAAGAGCAAGGGGAAACGCCCCATGCTCGTCGCTGCAGATCTTCAGCGCCCGGCGGCGATCGACCAACTCGAGTCGCTGGGGAAGAGGATCGACGTCCCCGTCTACGTTGATCGCAAGGCCAAGGCTCCGAGGCTCGTCAAGGCCGCCTTGAAAGAAGCGCGGACCGACGGCGCGAACGTTGTGATCATCGATACTGCCGGTCGCCTGCAGGTCGACAAGGACCTCATGAAGGAACTGGCCGCGGTGCGCAAGGCTGCGGATCCGGGCGAGGTGCTCCTTGTGCTGGATGCGATGACCGGCCAGGAAGCCGTCAACGTCGCGAACGGTTTCCTCGAGTACACCGATCTCACCGGTCTTGTTCTCACCAAACTCGACGGTGATGCGCGCGGCGGCGCAGCCATTTCCGCGCGTGAGGTGACCGGGCAGCCGATCAAGTTTGTCGGTGTGGGCGAGGGCATCGACGAGCTCGATGTCTTCTACCCGGAGCGCATGGCGTCACGCATCCTCGGCATGGGTGACGTGCTGTCGCTCATCGAGAAGGCCGAGACGATCTACGACGAACAGGAGGCTGAGCAAGCGGCAGCCAAGATGTTGGATGCCTCTTTCAACCTCGAAGACTTCCTCCATCAGTTCCAGCAGATCAAGAAGATGGGGTCATTGCAGCAGCTGGTTGGTATGCTCCCGGGCGCCGGATCGGCACTGCGCGACGTCGAGATCGACGACCGTCAACTCGCTCGCGTCGAGGCCATCATCCGGTCGATGACCACCGCGGAGCGCCGGGATCCCAAGACCATCAACGGGAGCCGCAAGCGACGCATCGCAAGGGGTTCGGGGACGCGGCCGCAGGACGTCAACGTGTTGCTCAAGCAGTTCTCCGAAACACAGAAGATGATGAAGGCATTCGCCGGAGGTAGGAGCCCAATTCCCGGGCTTACCCTGCCGGGGATGAGCCGCAAGAAGAAGAGGTAGACATGCCGGTGAAGATCCGCCTGACGCGGATGGGTAAGAAGAAGCAGCCCTCGTATCGCGTCGTGGTGATCGACTCACGCAAGCAGCGCGATGGCAAGTACATCGAGCAGATCGGCCGGTACGACGCCCGCGAGAATCCGTCACTCATCGAGATTGACAACGCTCGGGCGGTCGACTGGCTCCAGAAGGGCGCACAGCCGACGGACCGAGCGAAGAAATTGCTCGAGATCTCCGGTGCCTGGACCGAGTTCAGGGTCGCCAGGGGTGATATTCATGTCGTCGTCGACAAACCGAAGAAGAAGGCCGAGCCGAAGCCCGTGATTCTCGACGAGATCGTTCAAGAGGCAGCCGCAGAGGCAGCCGCAGAGACAGCCGTAGAGGCCGAAGTCGAACTCATGGAAGAGGTCGTGGTGGCCGAAGAGGTCGTGGTGGCCGAAGAGGTCGTAGCAGAGGGATCGGACGAAGCATGAAGCAAGGCGACATTGTCGAAAAGGTCGTGACCTACGTCGTCACACAGATCGTTGACGACGCCGATTCCGTCAAAGTCGAGATCGTGTCGGACGGCGACGATGCCATCGTTGCCGAGGTCCGCACCGCCAAGTCGGACATGGGGCGCGTCATCGGTCGCCGCGGTCGTGTGGCTCGGGCGATTCGCTCCGTCGCATCGGTCGCAGGCGATGAAGAGGGCGTCTCCGTCGAGGTCGACTTCCTCGACTGACGTGGTACCGATTCTTGTCGGATACGTTCGCCGGGCACACGGCATCAACGGTGCCGTTGTCGTGCGCCCGCTCACAGACGATCCAACTGGCCGTTGGCTCTCCGGGGCCGAGATGGCCAGCGATGACAACCCGTCGATCATCTACACCATCGCGGAGGTCGGTCCCCACAAGGACGGACTCCTTGTTCGATTCGAAGGTGTCTTCGATCGCGAAGCCGCGGAGGCGCTGCGTGGAACGTCATTCACGATCGGGGCCGATGAGCGGCGTGACCTCGACTCCGAGGAGTTCTGGCCCGACGATCTCGTCGGATGCACCGTCGTCGACGAGGCCGGCGAGTCCCTCGGAACGGTTGAGTCAGTCGTATTTGGAGCCGCGCAGGATCGTCTCTCGGTCCGCACTCCGGACGGAAGTGTCGAGGTTCCTTTCGTCGACGCCATTGTCCCCATCGTGGATCTGGACGCCCGCCGGATCGTGATGTCACCGCCGATCGGCCTCTTCCCTTCGAATGAGGAACCTGGGTAGACGGACGACCCCGAGCGACATTGTCGTATCCTGGGATCCGTGCCGTACGACCCGCACCACCAC
>CAXMQO010000058.1:0-17911 GCA_964195515.1 uncultured Saprospiraceae bacterium
CGCTCGGACGGGGGATGCGGAGCCAAGCAACTCGGCAGGGCGACCTGCTGGTCGGTTACTCCTCTACTCGATCACTCGGCTACTCGGTTACTCGGCTACTCAGCTACTCCGACCCCAGGTGTTCCTCAACCATCGTTGAAACCTGCGCACCGAGTTCCCGAGCGCTTGTCAACGCCGAATCGTGTCGTTCCACGATCGCAGATACGTCGCCTTCGAGGGCGCTCAGATTGATTCGCACGTTGAGCGACGCTCCCTCGGCTGCGGAAACCGCACATGCGGCGCCGACTCCTGCATCGGTCACCGAGTTCGGGTTCCCGTCGCGTGCGACGATGAGGGCCAGGTCGAGCGCATCGACAGTGTGTTCGAGGACCTCGAGCGGAACCGTCGTAGCCGCGAGGTTCGCTGCCGCCATGGCCGTCTCACGAGCAGCGCGGTCCTTGTCGGTCCCGGAGGGCATGCGCATCGCGGCGAGCACACTGTTGAACGCCTCGGTATCCCGATCGACTGCAGCAAGGAACCAGTCCTTCAACGCCTGAGCGTCGCGTCCTGCCGCCTCCATTGACGGCTTCGAACCCTCCATACCCTGCTTCGCGAACGTGAGCGAGGCCACCATCGACGAAAGGGCCGCCGAAAGGGCCCCGGCGAGCGCAGCAACCGAGCCGCCGCCGGGTGCGGGGGAGTCCTGCGAGAGCACATCGACAAATTCCGTGATCGTCTTCTTGATCAGGCCCTCCGGTGCACCCCGGAATCGGTACTCGACGATCTTTGCCGCAGGGTCAAACTTACTGATCTCGTCAAGACCGAGCGACATCACGGCAGTCCTGATGCGATCTGCCTCCGGGATAGCCGTCGTGCGGCCCTGGGCTGCCAGGAAGTAGTCGCCGGCGGCCAGCATCGCCTTGAGCGGCACCAGCCCAACGAGCTCGGAGCCGGTGACGCGCATGCCGCGGCTCGCAGCCTCCTCGCGGCACGCCTCGAAGACCTCGTGCATCGGTGACACCGACGAATCTGTCAGGTTCAGTGACACCTGGGCCCGGTCGTACTCGTCGATGTACCAGCCGACCCCCTTGACCTCGTCGAACCGACCCGGCTCGAACACGGTCTTCCCGTGATTGTCCTTGATGATCATCCCGTCCGCACCCCGGGTCGCCGTCCCGAGCGTACGAACCGCAGACGCGACCTGATGAGCCAGACGCCGATCGGTGGTGTTGAGATTGACGTTGTAGGCGATCAAGAACTGCCTCGCGCCAATAGCCGTCGCTCCAGCCGATGCGTTGAACACCGGACCGAAGTCGGGAGCGTCGTCCCGCGCCGCAAGTCCCTCGTATTCGCCGCTGCGCACGTCGGCGAGTGAGCGCCGCCCCCCATCTGCCGCATGTTCATAGAGATAGACCGGGATACCGAGTTCCGTACCGACGCGCTCGCCGAGTCTGCGGGCAACCTCGATGCAGTCCTCCATGGTTGCCCCTTCGACCGGGACGAACGGGCACACGTCGGTCGCGCCCATCCGTGGGTGTTCACCGTGGTGTCTTGACATGTCGATGAGTTGGGCGGCCTTCGCTATCGCGCGAAACGCTGCCTCCTCAACGACATCGGGCGCTCCAACAAATGTCACGACGGTGCGATTTGTCGCGGCGCCCGGGTCGACGTCGAGAAGTGCGGCGCCCTCAACCGCGGCGATCTTATCGGTGATGGCATCGATCACGGCCCGATCTCTGCCCTCGGAGAAGTTGGGGACACACTCGATCAGTTTCAAAGACGACCTCCCTCAGATTCCGGCAACGAGAGTACTTGCCAACGTGGACGGTCATGTCGCCATGTGAGCTTCGCCGACCGGGAATCTTCCACAGAAGACTCGGTACCCTGGCGTGTTCGGGGACCGTTCCCGCAACCACACTGATTCATTCGAGGAGACGACGCCATGACCGCACCGAAGTACCCGGGGATCCGGATCACTACCAACGGCAACCAGCTCGTCTCGTACTACACCGAATCCCGGATCACCGAGGGTGGTGTCTTCTATCCGATTACGCCTTCAACGGAGATGGGGGAGAACTACCAGCTCTCCTATGCCGAAGGACAACTCGATGTCTTCGGTCGAACCAAGGTCGCCATCGAAACCGAAGGGGAGCACGCAGCACAGGGCGGCGCTATTGCTCTGTCGGTGACCGGCAAGCGCGTCGTCAACTTCACATCGGGCCAGGGCCTGGTCTACGGCCTGGAGCAGTACTACCACGCTCCGGGGAAGCTCTCGACAATGGTCGTCGAAGTCGCCGCCCGTGCCCTGACGAAGCATGCACTCAATGTTCACTGCGGTCATGACGACATCTACACGGCGCTCGACACCGGTTGGATGATGCTGTACGGCAAGGATGCCCAACAGGCGGCCGATCAAGCGCTCATCATCCGCCGTGTTGCCGAACTCGCCTTGAATCCCGGGATCAATGGCCAGGACGGGTTCCTCACCTCGCACCTCGAACGCACCTTCTACAAACACGAATCCGCGTTGATGCGCGAGTTCCTCGGCGCACCCGACGACATCATCGAGTGCCCCACCGAAGCACAGCGTGTTCTCTTCGGACCGACAAGACGCCGCGTTCCTTCCATGATCGACCTCGCGAATCCGGTGCTCCTCGGGCCTGTTCAGAATCAGGAGCACTACATGAACGGCGTCATCGCGCGTCGCAACAACTTCTCCGAGAGCATCCTCGGCTTCCTCGAAGAGGCGTACGTCGAGTTCGCCCGTCTCACCGGCCGTTCCTACGGACTCATCTCCAAGTACCGCACCGATGACGCCGACGTCGTATTCGTCTCGCTCGGGTCTGCGGCCGAAAACATCGAAGCCGCGGTCGACTACCTGCGCGAGAACGAGGATGCGAAGGTCGGATCGATCCACGTGAACGTTCTGCGACCGTTCCCTGAGGCCGCGATCGTCGAAGCGCTCGCCGGCAAGGGAACCGTTGTGGTGCTCGAACGTACCGATGACTCTCTCCCCGGCGACAATCCGTTGACCCGGGAGATCCGCGCCGCGATGAACAAGGCCGTTGAGGTCGCCCGTACCGGTCACGGTCACGACGTTCCGGCAGTAGAGGCAAGCCGGATTCCGACCATCCTGTCTGGATCCTATGGGCTCGGCTCACGAGACTTCCGACCCGAAGGCGTCCTCGGCGCCTACGAATTCGCAACGGGGAGCACGAACCGAACCGACGGCAAGGGCGCCGCGGACGGTGAGCGCTACTTCACGGTCGGCATCGATCACCCCTACGCCGTCGTCTCGGATCGTACGCCGTCATTGCTGCCCGAAGGAGCGATCGCCGTGCGGTTCCACTCCATCGGCGGCTGGGGCATGATCACGACCGGGAAGAACCTCTCCGAGGTGATCGGCGCGGTCGGCGACGACCTCCTTGAGGACCACTCTGAGGTAGATGAATTCGGACGAACGAAGGAGATCATCCACGTCTCGGCGAATCCGAAGTACGGCTCCGAGAAGAAAGGTGCACCGACGTCCTACTTCCTCGTGGCCGCTCCGGAGCGAATCCGGATCAACGCCGACCTGCATCACGTCGACGTCGTGCTGTGCTCCGACCCGAAGATCTTCACACACGCGAATGCCCTCGAAGGCATGAACGAGGGCGGGACGTTCGTGTGGGAGTCTGACGAGGATCCAGAACTCGTATGGCAGCGGATTCCTCGTGAGTACCGCCAAGAGATCGTCGACAAGGGCATCCGAATCGTCACCCTGCCCGGCTTCGAGATCGCCCGAGAGGCCACCTCACGTCCCGATCTGCAGCTCCGCATGCAGGGCAACGCCTTCCTTGGAGCCTTCTTCGGCGTGTCGGACTTCCTCGAGGAGTACGGCGTAACGACGGAGCGTTTCCGCGAGATCGTCCGTGCTCAGTACAACAAGAAGTTCGGCCGCTTCGGCGACGCCGTGGTCGAGTCGAACATGACGGTGATGATGGAAGGTCGTGCCCGCATTCGCGAGATCCCGTATGGTCCCGTCGACGCACCTGACCGTTCTCCGATGCGCTCTCCCGCGCTCGAGACGTGCAGCACGTGTGCCGTCGAGGTTCCGGAGGCCGTTCCCTCGCTGGAGCAGTCGGTGCGCATCCCCATCAAGAGCGTTGGTGTGTTCGACGCAGAATTCAAAGCCGGACTCGGCTACAACCAGCCGGCCTCGCCGCTTGCTTCCGTGAGTGTCATGGCAGCCGGCACCGGACGAACTGCGTCGAAGTACGTGGCACGGCGTGAGGTGCCGATTTGGCTCGCAGACAAGTGCACCCAGTGTATGGACTGCATCGTTGCCTGCCCAGACACGGCTCTCCCGAACACCGCCCAGGACATCGGCACCGTGTTGCGCACCGCAGCGAACGGCTACGTCGCGAACCCCGCCGCCCGGCTCTCGCTGCTTGCTGAACTCGACGATCTCGAGGGCAGAGTCCGCACCAAGATGATGGATATCACCACGGCGAAGGACGAGGTCACGTTCCGTGATGTCCTCGTCGACGAGGTCGCAGCTCTCGACATCGACGAAACGGCGCGGGCCGAGTTCATGGAGGTCTTCGATCGCGTACCGCTTGCGTTCGCGAAGGCACCACCGGTCTTCCGGACGCTCGAACGCCGCGAGGAAGGTCAGGGCGGTCTCTTCGCGATCATGGTCTCCGATCGATGCAAGGGATGTGGCGAGTGCGTTGTCGAATGCGGCGAGCACGAGGCGTTGGTCATGGTTCCCGAGAGCGAGTTGGAACGCGCCGAACACCAGTCCGGCATGAACTTCCTCGACCTACTGCCCGAGACGCCGAACAAGTATCTCGGTCGGTTCAACCCGGACGATCCAATGGGGTCGCACGCCGCTCAGCTGAAGAACCATTTGATGATCCGCCACGACTACGAGGCGCTCGTCTCCGGTGACGGCGCCTGCGCCGGCTGCGGTGAGAAGAGCGTTCTTCACGCCATCGCTTCGATCACAGAGACGTACATGCGTCCGCTCTATCACGCCAGAGCCGACCGGCTCGACGAGAAGGCAGTCCGCATCTCGGCGAAGGGCGTCGAGCGTCTCGTGATGATGAAAGAAGAGCAGCCGGAAGGTTATGAGTACCTGAAGCGGTCGGTCGCTCACGTTCTCATGAGACTCGGCGGAGACACGACCGAGGATACGGACGTACGGCTCGCCGAGCACGGCGAGATCAGTGACGCCGAGATCGCAGATGCGCTGGTCGTCACGATGCGACAGGACGCGTTCAACCATCGCGATCTCCAGGCGCTCGACGGAACGATCCCCAACGGAATGTCAGTCATGGCGATGGGCGCCCACACCGGCTGCAACACCGTATACGGATCGACACCACCGAACAACCCGCACCCCTACCCGTGGATGAATTCGCTGTTCCAAGACGGTGTCACCGTGACGTGGCTGATGGGGGAGGGCTTCATCCTCGATCATGCCAGAAGGTCCGTGGTGCCTGAGCGCTTGGCGGATCGTCTTCTCGACGAGGGGGCCGCACCGATGGTTGAGAAGGACTACTTCCAGGTGACCCATATGACCGACTCGCTGATGACTGAGCGCGAGATTCGGGAGCTTCCAAAGGCGTGGGCGGTCGGCGGGGACGGCGGCATGGGCGACATCGGCTACCAGAACGCCTCGAAGGTCGTTCTCCAGAACCGGCCGAATGTCAAGGTCATTCTGCTCGACACGCAGGTGTATTCGAACACCGGTGGGCAGAACTCCGACTCGACGCCGATGCCCGGCGGCGGTGACATGAACCAGTTCGGGATCGCGTCTGAGGGGAAGCTGACCGAGAAGAAGGGCGTCGCCGAGTCGTTCATGAGCGGTCACGGTTCGCCCTACGTCGCTCAGGTCTCGATGGCGAACGTTGCCCAGTTCTACAGGGCGATTCTCGAAGGCCTCGACTACCGCGGCACGGCGTTCATCCAGAGCTTCACCACGTGTCAGCCGGAGCATGGGGTGGCCGATGACCTCTCCACGGTCCAGGCGATCCTTGCCCGCGATTCTCGCAGCGTGCCTCAGTTCGTCTACGACCCGACGAAGGGCGAGATGTACTCCGAGATCATGAATCTGGGCGGGAACCCCAACCCGGATCGTGACTGGTACCAGAAGGTGTCGAAGAAGAGCGGACGGAAGTACGCCTATACGGTTGCGCACTATGCGACGACCGAGGCTCGGTTCCGGCGGCACTTCAAGCCGGCCAAGGATCTCGACGGAACGGTTCCGCTTGAGCAGATCCTGAATGTGGTCACGCAGAACGACGTCGTCCAGCGAAATGTGTTCGATCCCGAACACTTCACATTTGTCCCCGACTTCGGTGTGACGATCGACGTGGAAGACGAGGAGGGGAGCGTGCGAACGCTCCTGCTTTCCCGGCTGATGGTCCTGTTCTGCGTGGAGCGGAGGCGTTCCTGGAGGATGCTCCAGAGTCGTGCAGCGATCACGAACGTCGACTACGAGGCGCAGAAGAGCGTGCGCAAGACGCTCGAGGGCGAAGAGATCGGACCGGGCGATGTGCTCTCCGTGGCAGAAGAGCGGATGCGCGACGAGTTGACGGCAGTCGGCGTAGAGGTCGACTGACCTCGGTCCGGTCGTAGTCCGTGGTCCGCAGTCCGAGGTCCGTATCGAGCGGTCGCTCGGGATTCGCCGGTGCCGTTCCTCGCGTTTCCCACGAGCGGGGAGCAACGCAGGGCGTCAGGATACGGAGTACGGACTACGGGGCGACATGGCCCCCAATAGGGCCATCCTTCCCGGACGATCACGCCTTCTGGCCCTGCCCCGGTGAGGGCGAATGAGGTCGGATGACTCGTGACGGGCAATGCACCCACAGAGACATCTCTCAGGGTCAACGACCGGTCCCATGCACCTCCAGTGGGACGCGTCGCCGCGTCCGTGGACGCCCATATCTAGCAATACGGCGTAGGTTGGGGTACATGAGCGATCAGGACGCCAGGGATCGCACGCCCGGGGGCGCACGACCAGGTCTCGCCGCCGCACTCTCGGCGCTGATTCCGGGTGCAGGGCAGTGGTATGCAGGGCGGCCGGTCCGCGCCGCCGTCGTGGCGTCACCCCTGATCCTGCTCATCATCGCATCGTTCCTGGCATGGCAGGGCGGGGCCGTTGGCATCCTCGAATGGATCGTCCGGCCGGCGGTGCTCTGGATGCTGTTGACCGTCAATGTTCTTCTCCTGGCGTGGCGCCTCTTTGCCGTCGTCGACGCCTTTCGACTGTCCGGGGATACTCGACCGGATCGGTGGTCGCTTGTGCTCCTCGGTGCGGCCGTCGTCATCATCGCGCTCCCGCATCTCGTCGCAGGCGCGTACGGATTTCGCGGCGCACTTCTGATCGACCGGGTCTTCGTATCCGCCGATCCGGCCGACGCGACACCGGTCACTCTGGCTCCGCCATCCCCGGAGGCCGATCTCGTCCCCGATCCTGTGACTGTGGAAACAACGACCACTGTGCCTCCGATCACAACGACGACCGTGGATCTCCCTTTGAAGAACGCCATCTTTCGGCCCGGTCTCGGCGACCCCGATGCCATCAAGGCGCATTCCGACATTGTCTTTGGCAGATCCGCGCCGCCCTTTCTCCCGTTTGATGAGCGCGTGGATCCCGGCCGACTCACGTTCCTCCTCGCCGGCGGGGATGCGGGCCCAGGGCGAGGAGGGCTACGGACGGACACGATCATGGTCGCGACCGTTGATCTCGATACCGGAGAAGCCGCCCTTTTCGGAATTCCGAGGAACATGGGCCAGATACCGATGCCGAAACGGTTCGAGGATGCCTTCGCTGATCTCGAGCGGCGCCTCGCTCCGGAGAGCGATCCCTTGACCTGGACCGACGTGGACGGCGACGGAGTGGCGGATGAGCCGGCGTTTGTTCCGTGCAGTTGTTTTCCGGAGCAGATCAACGCTCTCTACCCCTATACGCGAAAGTGGACGCAGTCGTTCCCCAACGAAATCGACCCGGGGATGGCTGCACTACGCGAGGTCGTTGAGCACATGACCGGTCTGAACATCGATTACTACGTGCTCGTCGACATGCGAGCCTTCGTCGCTCTTGTCGAAGCCGTGGGGGGCGTCGATGTGTACGTGAGGGAGGCGTTGCAGGCTGAGGTCTCCCCGCCCTCCGAGGGGGAGCGGTGGGCCACCGTCGATGTTCAGCCCGGTATGAATCACCTCTCCGGGACCGAGGCGCTGGCATACGCGCGAGCACGCAAAGGTTCGTCCGACTATGCCCGGATGGAGCGCCAGCGCTGTCTGCTCAGAGCGGTCGCCGCTGATGCGGATCCGCTGACGCTCCTACGATCGTTCCCTGCAGTCGCCGATGCCATCGAGTCGTACGTGGTGACCGACATACCCGTGGTGTTTCTCCCAGATCTCGTGCGGGCGGCCGCGACTCTGGACTTCTCGAGCATCGCCACGGTCGGATTCAACCCGCCGTACTACGCCCCGGAACGAGATCACAACTTCCACCCGATCCCCGACGTTGGTCGGATCCGTTGGAAGGTCAAGAAGGTCCTGGAGGAAGGCGTCGTTGCTCAGAGTTCGTCCGGAGTAAGCGAGTGCGATCCGGATCAGTAGCAAATAGGAAGTAGAACGAAAAGCAGAGAGCAAGGAGACACTCCCGTCTCCCGTCCCTCTGCTCTTCGTTCTACTTCTGTCTTGCCACTTGTTACTTGCTACTTGTTACCTGCTACTGCAATCGGTCCGTGTTCTTCTTGATGGCGAAGATGACCATCACCAGTTCGAACATGATGCGGTAGAGCAAAACGATCATCAGGAATGCGAGACCGCCGAAGACGATGGCCCCGAGTCCGCTCCAGAACCCGCCGGCGAAGCCGGCGAAGATGATGGCGAGCCACATGAGCCCGGCGAACACCATCATGACGATGAACGCAATCTTGACGACGATCGGCGTCACGAACTTCGTGAACGTGAAATCGAAAATATCGGCCAAGTTGGCCTTTTCTTCCATGGTTCCCTCCTGGGAGTCGCGGTTGTTTCCGCATCGTACGAGCCGGAGTGCCTGGACCCGGGTAAATGAGTGGTAGCGTCGCTGCTCTCCGTGACCGATCTACCACGCACCTCGATGTCCATTACTAGCCGCCGCCGTGCCGCAGTAGTGGCCGGCGGTGCCATCGGTGCCGTCGCCCGGGCTCTTACGATCGAGGTCGTTGATGCAGCCGAGCTCGATCTGCTCTGGGCGACGTTCCTCGTGAACACCGTGGGCTCGCTGCTCCTCGGCTTCCTGGTTGCGCGGCATAGCGGTCGTTCGCGGTCCTCACCGCTTCTGATCCCGTTCGTCGGCGTGGGAATCCTGGGCGCCTTCACGACCTTCTCCCTCTTCTCGACAGAGGTGTTCGAGTTGCTGCGAGCCGGGAACTGGTGGCTTGCGATCGCTTATCCGCTCGGCGCAGTCGGCGCAGGATTCGTTGCGGCTCTCGTGGGGATTCGATCGGGGGCATCGAGATGACGTGGATCGCCGTCGCCGCCTTCGGCGCCCTTGGTGCGCTTGCCCGGTACGGAGTGTCCGGCATCGTCCAGCGCCTCTGGCGCACGACATTCCCCGTGGGAACCTTGGTGGTGAACCTTTCGGGGGCGTTCGCCGCCGGCCTTCTGCTCGGCATCGCTTCGATGCGGACGGTCAGCGAGATCATCATCCTCGCCGGAGGGGTCGGGTTTCTCGGTGGTTACACGACGTTTTCGACATGGATGGTTGAGACGGTCCTCGCCGCGGAATCGGGTGGGAGATCCGGGACGCGAAGGGCGGCAGAGAACCTGGTCATTCCCCTCGTCGGGGGTGTCATCGCCGTGTCGGTTGGGTTCGCCCTCGGACGATGGTTCTAGGATTGGCGACATGAACGTCATTGACGATGGGCGCCTTCTCCGGATCTTCATCTGCGAGAGCGACGAGTTTGATGGACACCCTCTTGACGAGGTTGTCCTTGATCGACTCCGGCTCGCAGGCATCTGCGGAGCAACGGTCCTGCGCGGCGTCGCCGGTTATGGCCGATCATCGATCATGCACACCACTCATGTTCTTCGACTGTCCGAAGATCTCCCGACGATCATCGAAGCCGCTGATACTCGTGAGAAGATCGAATCGGTTCTGCCGGAACTCGAAGAGGTGATCGGAGACGGTGTCATCACGCTGCAGGAGATCGAGATTCACACGTCGTAGCCCGCGGCGAGATCGAACCTCTTCCATCGCGCGGCATCGATTGATAGGTTGATGCCATGGCATCACCAACCCGCTCATTCCGTCCGGCGCTCTTCACGTTCCTGAACGACCTCGCCGAGAACAACGATCGACAGTGGTTCGCGGATCACAAGGACCACTACGAGCGGTATGTCAAGGACGCCGGACTCCAGTTCATCCGGGACTTCGAACCGTACCTCCATGAGATCAGCCCCCACTTCGTAGCCGACGATCGGACCGCCGGTGGATCGCTGTTTCGTATCTATCGGGATACCCGTTTCTCGGAGGACAAGACGCCCTACAAGACGCATCTCGGAATCCAGTTTCGGCACGAAGCGGCCAAGGACGTCCACGCTCCCGGGTTCTACCTCCATCTCGATCCAGAGGGGAGCTTTGCCGGTGTCGGAATCTGGCGGCCCGACGGCCGCTCTGCGCTCGCGATCCGGCAGGCGATCGTCGATCGATCGAAGGATTGGACGGGGGCGATGAGCGATCCCGACTTCGCCTCGACCTACACGCTCGAAGGAGAAGCGCTGAAGCGCCCGCCGCGCGGATTCCCGCCGGATCACCCGCTCGTCGAGGACCTCAAGCTCAAGAACTTCATCGCGACCGGCAAGCTCTCGAGGAAGAGTGCGACCGCTCCGGATTTCCTCGAGCAGTACGCCAGGATGAATCGAAACGCGGCCGGGTTCGTGGAGTTCTTAACGAAGTCCCTCGGTCTGCCGTTCTGAACTCACGGGCCGAAGGCCGGTGACGAGTGGGAAGCATCACGTAGCAAGACTCAAGACCAACGAGTCGCTTTGGTCTTGCTACTTGCTACTTGTTTCAATCATCGCTTTGAGGCGCGGGAGATCGGCCGAACTCGCGTCACCCAGACAGACCATCCCGACGGGGCGGCCACGATCGCGGAGTGCTGCTTGATCGCCGAATGACTGGGCCGTGATGAGTTTCCCAAGTGAGTAGTCGGTCTCGGGGACGTCGAGGTCGCGGGCCGGGTGATCAACGATCTGGAGGAACACACCACCGTCGGGTCCACCTTTGTGGAACTGGCCGGTCGAATGGAGGAACCGGGGTCCGTACCCGATCGTCACGACGGCTCCGGTCTTGCCTGCTATCGCGTCGGCGATAGCATCGAGGCGTTGCGCCGTCGCTCCCGTCGGGTCGAGATACGCCTGTATGGCGACGTAGCCACCCGGCGCGGCCGATGAGAAGAGCGATCGCAGGTTGTCGGCAGTCGTGCCGTCGTCCAGCGTCCACTCTGTGACGTCGAAGCCACCGAGCCCCTCCGTCATGGCCGTATGTGCGAGGGATTTCGCGAGCTGCACGTCGGGCTGATCGAACGGATGAACGCCCAGGACTGCACCAGCCGCTGCAGTGGCCATCTCGAAGATGTACATGGCGCCGCCGAGGTCGTAGGCGTCATCCAGGGTCATGCTGATCGACGGCTCTTCCGATGGTATCGCCCCGCTGAGGCCGATAGTGAACGGCAATCGATCGGGAGCGGACGGTGCACGGCCGTCGGCGACGGGCAGGATCCCCATCCCGTCCTTCCCGAGCGATTCGGCGATCAACTGTTCGATCCACGTCGGGAAAGAGGCGAAGACCGGTTCCGGATTGAACACGACCTTGTCGCGTCCGGAGAGCGCAAATTCGCCGAGGGCGGCGCCGAGCCGGAGCGCCGGGTTCTCGCTGACGGCAATCTCCGGTCCGCACGAGAATGCCGCTTCGTCGGCTCCGGCGAGAAGACGGCCGAGGTCGATTCCGACAAGGGCGGCGGGAACCAGGCCGAACTCGATCAGGGCTGAGAATCGTCCACCGACGTCGGCCGGGGCGAGGAACACGGCCCGGAAGCCGCGCTCGTTGCCGAGGTGGGCCAACGGTGAGTCCGGATCGGTGATGGCAATGAACCGACTGCCGGGGTCATCGAGTGCTCCCGCAACCCGGTCCCAAAGGATGCGGAAGAACGACATGGTCTCCAATGTCGTCCCGGACTTGGATGCGACGATGAAGAGCGTCGTTGCCGGATCGATGGTGTCGACCACGCGGGCGACCACATCGGGATGGGTCGAGTCAAGCACCGTCAGCTTCGGCCCATCGGAGCCGCGGAACACGGAAGCGAACACCTCGGGGGCGAGGCTCGATCCACCCATCCCGAGCAACACGACATCGGTCAAGCCCTCACCGGTTGCGGCAGCGACGAACTCGTTGATGGCATCAGACCCGTCCGTGGTTCCGGGACAGAGCCATCCGAGTCGGTTCGTGATCTCGTCACGGGGCCTGTCGAACCAGAGCGTCGGATCGCGGTCCCACAGGCGCATAGCGAAGTCGGATTCGCTCCAGGCGGCAAGGCGCGCGTCGATAGCGGGTTGAACGTCGCCTGCACTGATCTCGAGACCGACGCTCACGAGTGACTCTGCTGGGCCTCGATCGCGGCAAGGAGACCATTGAATGCACTGGCAAACGATGCGACCCCCTCAACCTGGAGCTCCTCGGTGATGGCATCGAAGTCGATGCCAAGACTCACGAGTTTTGCGAAATGCTGCTCCGCGGCGTCGACACCACTCGTCAGGGCTGTCGGATCCACGATGCCGTGGTCCCTGAACGCATCGATAGTTGCCGGTGGGATCGTGTTGACCGTATTGGGCCCGATGAGTTCGGCAACGTACAGCACGTCGGAGTACGCAGGGTCTTTCGTCGAAGTCGATGCCCAGAGTGCACGCTGGGGTTTGGCACCACCGGACCGCGCCACATCGAACGTAGAACCCTCGAAGATCTCTTGGTAGCGTCGATAAGCGAGTTTGGCGTTCGCCACGGCAGCGATGCCTCGGAGCGAGAGGGCGTCCTCCGTTCCGATGCTGCTGAGTGCGGCGTCGACCTTCGCGTCGACCCGACTCACGAAGAACGACGCGACCGAAGCGAGTCTCTCGGGGTGTTCGCTGCGTTCGGCGCCCCGGACATACGCCATCGCGACCGCCTCATAGTCCGCCAGGCTGAACATCAGCGTTGCGTTGATGTTCAGGCCGGCTGCGGTGAGTTCTTCGATGGCGACGATCCCGGCCGCGGTCGCGGGAACCTTGACCATGAGATTCGGGCGATCGACCCATGCCCACAATCGGAGGGCATCGGCAATGGTGCCTTCGGTATCGTCCGCCAGAGTCGGGGACACCTCCAAGCTGACGAAGCCGTCGGAGCCATCGGTGGCGTCGTAGACCCCGCGGAGGGCGTCCGCCGCACCGCGAACGTCTTCGACGGCAAGTGACTCGAACACCGCGGGGGCGTCACCGTCTGCGGCGGCGATTGCCGCGTCGTAGAGATTCGAGCGGGCGATCGCGCTCTCGAAGATCGACGGATTCGAAGTCACGCCGGTGACCCCCTCGTCGATGAGGGCGGCAAGCTCGCCGTTCGTCACCATGTCGCGGCGGATGAAGTCGAGCCAGACGCTCTGACCGGCGGCGGCGAGCTCTTTCAGTGTTGCCATTGATCTCTCCAGGTTGGGGTCTAAGGGATTCTCGCAGGTCTGTGCGGTTTCGCCGGCGAATACTCCGTTCCGCGGGCTGGCAGCGCCGCAGACGGGGACACAAACCCTGGGTACGGGGCTTCCTTCGTTCCGCGGGCTGGCAGCGCCGTCGGCGGGGACACATACCCAGGGTATGGGGAGTTGGGGTTAGGGGAGGAGGCGGCGGAGCGTTTCGGCCATGTCTGCGCCGAGGTCGTCGCGCTCCAGGGCAAAGGCGACGTTCGCTTCGAGGAAACCCGCCTTCGTGCCGCAGTCGTAGCGGGGACCGTCGTGGATGACCGCGTGGAACGGGGCACCACCGATGAGTCGGGCTAGTGCGTCGGTGAGTTGGATCTCGCCTCCCGCGCCCCGATGACCGTCGCCGAGGAGGCGCATGACCTTTGGCTCGAGGATGTAGCGACCCACCGCCGCGTATCGCGAAGGAGCGTCGGCAGGGTCCGGCTTCTCAACGAGTCCCTTGACCTCGATCGTTCGCCCGTCTACCGCCCCCGGCGTGACGATGCCGTAGGAGCCGGTCTCGTCTTCGGGGACCTCGATCACTGAGATCACGTTGCCGCCCATCTCGCGGTGGACGTCGATGAGGTCGGCAAGTGGCGGGCGATTCCCGCGGAGTAGTTCGTCGGCGAGGAGCACGGCGAACGGTTCGTCGGCGATCAGGTTTCTCGCGCACCACACGGCGTGCCCAAGCCCCAATGCGTCCATCTGTCGGACGTAGGAGATCTGGCCGGGGACGGTGCCCGCAACGTTCGCAAGCTCCAGGAGGTCGTACTCTCCGCGCTCGCTCAGTGCCCGTTCGAGTTCGGCGTTCCGGTCGAAGTGATTCTCGACCGCGGCCTTGCCGTGTGCGGTCACGAATACGAAATTCTCGATGCCGGCATCGCGAGCCTCTTCGACGGCGTACTGGATCAGCGGCTTGTCGACGACGGGGAGCATCTCTTTCGGGACGGCCTTCGTCGCAGGGAGGAACCGTGTTCCGAGTCCACCGACGGGAAACACGGCGGTTCGGACACCCATCAGGCGGTCACCGAGCGTTCGATGCGATCGACATGGCCCGTTGCTTTGACGTTGTACCAGACGGCGCTTACGGTTCCCTCGGCATCGATGGCAATCGTGGACCGGATGAGTCCCTCGTACTCGCGGCCGTAGTTCTTCTTCAACCCCCATGCGCCGAAGGCCAACGCGATCGCATGATCCGGATCCGAGATCAGGGAGAACGGCAGTTCGTACTCGTCATGGAATCGGGCGAGCTCAGCCGGTTCGTCCGGGCTGACGCCGACGATGGCGTATCCGGCCGCGAGGAATGTCTGATACCGGTCTCTGAAGTCGCACGCTTCGGTCGTGCACCCCGGCGTGAACGCTTTCGGATAGAAGTACATCAGTAGGTTGCGTCCGGCGAAGTCCACGCTTGAAACCTCAACGCCGTCGTGATCGACGCCGTAGAAACTCGGTGCCGGTTGTCCTGGTTCAAGTGTCATGGTCTCCCCCTGGCTGCTCGGCGCTCAGGCTACTCGGTGACGCCGCGGAGACGGAGCTGACCACATGCCGCGTCAATCTCCTGACCCCGGGTCTCACGCAAGGTGGCGTTGGCGCCGTTTGCGAGCAGCGTTTCGACGAAGCCGTGGATCCGATCGTCCCCGGAGGGTCGATCGGCGCTGAGGGGGGTGGGGTTCAGAGCAATCACGTTCACGTGTGCCCGAAGTCGTTCGGCGATCGCGGCGAGTCTGCGAGCCTGCTCGTCCGTGTCGTTGGCACCGTCGATGAGCGTCCACTCGATCGAGATGCGTCGCCCCTTGGCGGCGAAGTAGGCCTCCGCTGCTTCGATCACGGCTTCCAGCGGGTACCGGCTATTCAACGGAACGAGGCGGGAACGGGTCGCGTCGTCGGCACCGTGAAGACTCACGGCGAGGTAGACGGGCCACGGTTCATCAGCGAGGCGGCGGATCCCGGGGACGACGCCAACCGTCGAGACGGTGACTGATCTGGCCGACAGCCCGGATGTCTCGATCAATATTCGAAGCGACTCGCGAACCCGCTCGTAGTTGGCGAGTGGCTCACCCATGCCCATATACACGACGTTCGTGATGTGATCCGGGGAACCGGGGATGGGGAATCGGCGGAGGAATGCGTTGGCGTAGGCGACCTGGGCAACGATCTCGCCAGCCTCGAGATGCCGTTCGAAACCGAACTGTCCGGTGGCACAGAACGTGCAGCCCATCGCGCATCCGACCTGCGACGAGATGCAGATCGTTGTTCGTTTTGGATAGCCCATGAGAACGGTTTCGATAGCTGCTCCGTCGGGTGCGCGAAAGAGCCATTTCCTGGTGCGGCCGTTGTCGGCGCTCTGGTCGACCTCGACCTTGAATGGCCACAGATTGTCGCCGATGGATTCCCGAGTGGATGCCGGGAGGTTCGTCATCTCATCGGCGGTCAGCACGGGGGAGTGGTAGAGCCAGTCCCGAAGTTGGTCGGAGCGAAAGGAAGGCTCGCCGAGAAGTAGTGTCCCGAGGTCTTCAGGAGGGACCAGATACGGTGAGGTTTCGCTCACGACAGGGCGGCGGCCTGCTCCATCCATGACGTGGCCGTCGAAGCAGACACCCCCGCCGCGGCGGAAATGGCAGCGGCATCCGCGGAGACGAGTTCCGCGAACGACGTGATGCCGGCTTCGACGAGACGTTCGGCATAGACCGGGCCGATACCCTTCACCGCGGTCAGGTCGTCGACTGACGTGGTGGACGTGTCGCCGGTCCGGAATCGCGGTGGCGGCCCGTCGGGAATCTCCGGCGCCGGGAGTAGCTTGTCACGCAGCGCCCACACTGCTGCGCCGAGACCGACGATAACGCCTCCGATGCGGAGGATCTGCTTAAGCGGCTTGTTCATGCGACCTATTGTAACCGGGCCGGGTTCAGCTCTGGCACGCCGATACGCGCGGCCATACGGTCCACGGGGAACGCCAGTCCTTGCCGATCCGGTCGTAGTAGTCGGCGAGGTAGGCGCCGGCGGCGATGTTCGCTTCGCCGTTGAATGGACTGGCGACGAGGCCATCGCCGTCGACGAAACCTGCACCCTTGGCCCGGCTCGGCCAATAGGTGGCGGAGTGCTGCAACAGACCAAGGTATCGACCTCCGTTGGAAGCTGTTGGGTTTCCGCCGGATTCGAGTTTGATGATTCCAAGCACACAGTCCACCCTGTCCGCGGCCCAGTGCGCCTGGACGTCAGATCGCCAGGCTTCTACGTTTGACGATTTCGGATCGGCCGGCCACAGCGACGAGTAGCCGCTCGATGGTGCTTTGGTGGTGGTTGTGGTCGATGGCGCCTTCGTGGTCGTCGGTGACGATGTCTTGGTGGTGGTTGTTGCCGGCGCCTTCGTGGTCGTTGCGGTTGCAGATGCGGGCGGGTCATACGTGACGACGATTCGGACGGTCGTCTCGTTGCCTGCCGCATCGCGGGCCGTGAAAGCAGCACCGTTGTCGCCCGGTGCGAGGGCGAGGTTGATTGCCCAGTCACCATCGGCGTCCATTTCGGCTTCGTACGGTCCGGAGAAGACTTCGGCGCCGCGTTCGGTGACCCCGGTGAACTCGATCACTCGACTGGTCACGGTGGCCCCGTCTTTGGGCGAGAGCACCTGAATTGCCGGTGGCGTTGTGTCGGCCTTTGGGGCGTTCGTCGTCGTGACCTGTTCGGTAGATGCGGTCGCGGCGGTGGTGCTCGTCTCGGGAGTTTCGGTCGTTGTCGGTTCGGCCTCGAGGTTCGGCGCGGGCGCGTCGGCTTCGGGTGCGGTCTCGGCGACGGCGATCGTGGTGGAGGTGGCGAGATCTGCGTCGCGAACCGGAGCTACGGCGAGGGCGAGGACGGCGGATGCGATTCGGCCGGAGATCGGGAGATCCATGTCGAGCGTCTCTACGGGGGCTGCCTCGGTTTCGGAATCCGACTCGCTCGGTGTGAACGCGGCAAGACCGACCGTCGCAATGAGAGCGATGATCAGGAGGCCTGCGAGAACGAGTGGGATGCGAGAACGCACGGGGCTGAAACTCCGCCTTCCGGTTTGTATCGGGGGCACCGTTACCTGGTCACCGGCTCCCCCCTGCCGGGACGGGGACAGCGCGTACCCGTCTTGTGTCAGGTCAGGCTATCGGGGCTACCAGTGTAGGGCAAGCCAGGAATTGGTAAAAGATGGGAGAGAGTCG
>CAXMQO010000059.1:0-12783 GCA_964195515.1 uncultured Saprospiraceae bacterium
CGCTCGAGGGTGGCGATACCCTGCTGGCCCGATCCGGAGGTCGCCTGGTACGACATCGCGACCATACGATCGATGCCTGCCACCCGGTGCAGAGGTCCGGCGGCCATCATCAGCGCCATCGTGGTGCAGTTGGGGTTCGCAACGATCCCCTGATTGTGTTCGATGGCATCGTCATTGACCTGGGCCACGACGAGTGGCACGTCGGGGTCCATCCGAAATGCTGAGGAATTGTCGATCACGGTCGCACCTGCGGCAGCGAATCGAGGTGCGTGTTCCTTGGAACGGCTGCCGCCCGCTGAGAAGAGAGCGACGTCGATCCCTGAAGGATCGGCCTCGTCCAGGTCCTCAACCGTGATCGAACCCCACGGGGTCTCGACAACAGTTCCGGCTGATCGTGCGGAGGCGAGCAAACGGAGACGCTCGACGGGGTAATCGCGTTCGGCGAGGATGGCTTGCATCGTTCGCCCGACCACGCCGGTGGCTCCAACAACGGCGACCGAGGGGCTGGTGAGTCGCTTCATGATTCTTCTCCGATAAGACCCCGGTGAAGCGCTTCCATCGCTGTTCGTGCGTCCTCACTGCGGACAACGCAACTGATGCGAATGGTCGACGTAGAGATCATCTCAATGTTGACACCCGCGTCAGACAGTATGCGGAACATCGCGGCCGCCACACCGGATTCGGACTTCATACCCGCACCGACGACCGTGATCTTCGAGATGTCCGTGTCGAGGTCGACTCCGATAGCCCCGATCTCGCTTGCGACCCGCTCGCCGACCTCAACGGCCAGGCCCGCCGACGCGGCCGGGACGGTGAATGAGATGTCGGTAACGCCACGGCTCGAAACGTTCTGAACGATCATGTCGACGTTGACTCCGGCGGCCGCCATCGACTCGAAGACGGCCGCGGCGATCCCGGGTTGGTCGGGGACGCCATGCACGGTCAGTTTCGCCCCGGAGTCGTCGTGAGCGATCCCGCGGATAATCGGTTCTTCCATCGTCTCCTCCTTGACCCACGTGCCTTCCCCGTCGTGGAACGACGACCGTACATGGATGGGAATGTTGTAGCGGATACCAAATTCGACGCTTCTTGGCATGAGAACGCCTGCACCGGAATTTGCGAGTTCGAGCATCTCCTCGAAGGTCACCTCATCGAGTTTCCTTGCGGACGGCACGACCCTGGGATCGGCGGTGAAGACACCGTCGACGTCCGTGTAGATCTCGCAAAGGTCGGCGCCGAGCGATGCTGCCAATGCAACGGCAGTGGCATCCGACCCGCCGCGGCCAAGTGTCGTCACGTCTTTCGAGTCGGGGCTAACGCCCTGGAAGCCGGCGACGATCGCGACCTTGCCCTCATCCAGGCTCTCTTGAACCCGGAACGCCCGGATGTCGACGATCTCGGCCCGGCCGTGTTCAGCGGTGGTCAAGATCCCGGCCTGGGATCCCGTGAAACTGACCGCAGGCACATCGTGCGCCTCGATCGCCATCGCGACGAGTGACATCGAGATTCGCTCGCCTGCGGTGAGGAGCATGTCCATCTCGCGCGGATGGGGGTGGTCGGAGATCTGGTGGGCAAGATCAACCAAATCGTCGGTGGACTTGCCCATTGCCGAGACGACGACTACGACGTCGTTGCCGTCCCGATGGGTCTCGACGACTCGTCGAGCAACTCTGCGGATCCGGTCTGCGTCGGCGAGCGATGTACCGCCGAACTTTTGAACTACCAATGGCATATTCCGCGGAGTGTAGGAGCCGTCCTCCGATGTGCCGCCATTAGAGCGCCATCGCGTCCTTCCGTGGGCCCGCAGCGCCGCCGGCGGGGACAGTAACCCTGGGTACGCATCCCCGCATACGCGGCTGAGGGCCCGCGGTTCGCGGGCGCCCCCGTTCCGCGGGCCCGCAGCGCCGCCGGCGGGGACAGCAACCCTGGGTATGCAACGTGGGAGTCGTAGGAGGGGGTCGGCATAGGCTTCTGCCGATGAGACGTCTCCCCATCGTCACCGCGGCCGTCGTCGCGACACTCCTCCTCGCCGCATGCGGCGGCACTGATTCGACCACCACCACGCGTCCCGAGGTCCCCCTCAATATCGTCCCCAGCAACTACGTCCAGTTCCGGGGACAGCCGACCGCGTGCGACGCCGTTGCCCCGGCACCGCTCTCCCCGATGGAATTCGACGCACCGGCCGACATGGCGCTCGACCCATCCACAGCCATCCGCGCCACGATGTCGACCTCGTGCGGCGATCTCGAAATCGAACTCGACCCGGGGATCGCGCCCGAGACCGTGAACTCCTTCGTATTCCTCTCGACCGAGGGTTACTTCGACGGCACCGCTCTACACCGCGTCATCCCCGGTTTCGTTGCCCAGGGTGGCGACCAGACGGCAACCGGAACCGGCGGGCCCGGCTACACGATCCCCGACGAGTTCCCTTCGCCAGGCATGGGCTACGAGCGCGGAACCCTCGCGATGGCGAACGCCGGTTCGGGTACGACCGGGAGCCAGTTCTTCATCGTGGTCGAAGACACCGGATTGCCCCCGCGGTTCACGATCCTCGGTCGCGTGGTCGATGGCTTCGACGTCCTCGACCGTCTCCAGGAAGTCCCGCTCGGTATGGCGCCGGGGAGTCCCGATCCGACCGCCAGCACACCCCTCGAGACGATCTACGTCAACGCCGTCACCATCGACAAGTGACACAAACGTCCGAAGACCGACGCACCGTCGCGTTGACCTCGGATTCGATCGGTGAGCAGGTCCGGTAGCCTTCCGATCATGGCAACCGACAAGCGAGACCGTCAGCGAGCAAACCGGGCTGAGAAGCAAGCTGCCGAGAACAAGATCAAACGGCGTCAGCACGTCTTCTCTCTCGTCAAGCGATACGCGGGATACGCCGTGTTCATCGTCGTTGCGCTCCTCATCATCACGTTCTTGACCTGACGTCGTGGCGGTCGACCTTCATCTGCATTCGTCCGCATCCGACGGGACCGATGCACCGGAGATCGTCGTACGCAAGGCAGCCTCCATCTCGCTAACGGCGATCGCTCTCACCGACCACGACACCCTGTCAGGGATCCCCGAAGCGCAAGCCGCCGCCCGCGACCTTCCCATCGAAGTAGTCCCCGGCGTCGAACTCTCCGTCAATCACGGTGGCGTGAAGATCCACATGCTCGCCTACTTCATCGATCCAGAGCCGGGGCCGCTCCAGGATCGTCTTGAGGCCCTCCGCGTCGGGCGCGGTGTCAGGAACCACGAGATCGTCGAGCGACTCAACCGTCTCGGCTACGCGATCACGATGGAGGACGTGCTCCGGCATGCTGCCGGCGACGCCGTCGGCCGGCCGCACGTCGCCGATGCTCTCGTTGCGGCGGGGGCGGTCGGCGATCGCTCTCAGGCCTTCCGTAACCTGCTCGGCGACGGTGGCCCGGCGTACGTCGAACGCGATCGCCTCACCGCAATTGAGGCCATCACTTTCGCAACCGAGTCCGGGGGTGTGACTTCGATCGCGCACCCCCTGACGATCGATCCGGGTGACTCCACGCTGCGCTCCATCTTCGAGGATCTCCGCGACGCCGGACTCGGTGGCATCGAGGCGTACTACTCGGAGCACCCGCCGCACATCCGCACCCAACTGGCGGGTGTTGCCGCTGATCTCGGTCTCGTGGCAACCGGGGGCTCCGATTGTCATGGATCCGGGAAGCCGGGTCTCGAGATCGGTACGGGCCGTGGCGACCTCCTCGTCCCCGACTCGGCGCTCGAAGAACTCCGCGCTCGGAGGCCATAACAGGTCAACACCACGCGCTTTGCGACCGATACATCCAACAGAGCACGAAAGGGTTCTGGTGATTCAACACCTGTCGGTCGGTCGAGCGCCGATCGAGTATCGGGCGATTCGCGTTGCCTTCCATGGGATTCGCGCCGTCACGGCCGCAGTCATCGGCATCGTCGCTGTGGCCTTCGCCGCATTCGACTCCGCGGCGTACACGATCCCATACGCAATTGGCGCGGGCATCGTCCTCGCCGATGCTCTCTATCGGCGAACTCGGGGAGGCTCCGCTGGTCCGCCGCTCCTCATCGACTTCACCGTCATCGGCTCCGCGATGGTCATCGGCGGGGCATCCCCATCCGTGGAGGTCGCCGCACTCGCCTACAGCATCGCTGCGATCGCCCTGCTCCTCCCCGCCCGCCAGACAGGGCTCTTGATGGTCTACGTGCTCGGATGGGCGTCGGCAGTCATAGCCATGGGCGGATCCGGTCTCCTGCCTGCCACGGGTCGCGGCGCCTTCGACACCTTCGTGACGATCGTGCTGCTCGTCGACGTCGCGGCGCTCATGTCGGGAGCCACCCGCAATCTGCTGCAGGCACAGGATCGCCAGCAGAAACTCCTCGAGCAGGAACGACGGAGCGTCGAGGTCAAGAATGAATTCGTTTCCATGGTGTCTCACGAACTCCGCACTCCAATCACCGGCATCTCGGGCTTCTCCGAGACGCTACGCGAGCACTGGCGTGACCTGCCGCCGTCGGAGGTAGACGAATTCCTCACCATCCTGCGTGGTGAGTCCGACCATCTCGCGAATCTCGTCGAGGACATCCTTGTCATCCCCCGCCTCGACGCAGGACAGTTGCGGTTCCATCTCGAACAGGTTGGTGTCTCCGAGATTGCCGAGTCGGTCACCGAGATGGTCCTCGACCCCTCTACTTCGGCGGAGATCGACGTGCCGGTCTATGTGAAGGTGTGGTCGGACCCCGTGCGACTCCGGCAGATCCTCCGAAATCTTGTGGAAAACGCCCACAAGTACGGGGGCAACGAGATCTACATCTCCGGTGAGGAGCGTCGCGAGGGGACCTACACCGTGATCGTCGCCGACAACGGCTCCGGCATCGCCGAAGCCGACCGGCAGCGCATCTTCGAACACTTCGAGCAACTGTCCAAGGGCGACGCCAGGCTCGAGCAGGGCGTCGGGCTTGGCCTCCCGATCGCACGCAAGCTGGCGCGAGCCATGGGAGGGGACCTCTGGTACGAGGATCGTTTCCCCGTCGGAGCCGCCTTCTGCTTCGATGTGGACATCGTGAAGGAGGCGGAGGAGTTGTCCGCTTCTATCGAGGTCGAGGTGGGCGCAGGCCGGTAACCTCATCGGATGCTCCCGTACAACATCGATCACGTGGCTATCGCGGTTCACGATCTCGACGCAACGCTCGCGAACATGAAAGCGCAATACGGAGCCGAGCCGGTGTCCCGCGAGGTCGTCGAGTCCCAGGGCGTCGAGGAGGCGATGGTTCCGATCGGCGGTTCGTACGTCCAGGTTCTCCAGCCCCTGACCTCCGAGTCGCCGGTCGGACGTTTCCTGGCCAAACGCGGTGAGGGCCTGCACCATGTTGCATTCGCCGTACCGGACATCGATGCCGCCCTCGATCACCTGGAATCCACCGGTACTCGCTTGATCGACACGAAAGCCCGGCTCGGCGGAGGCGGTCACCGCATCGCATTCGTTCATCCCTCCGCGTTCGCCGGTACCCTTGTCGAACTCGTTGAAGGAGCGACGTGACCAGGATTACTTCCATCAAGGGAGGCGCTGACCCATGCGTGGCGGCGGCCATCGCTGCCACGGTCGCTCATCTCGAGGATGCCAACGCCGAGACGAGGGCAACCCGCCCTCCGGTTCCGAGCCCCAGCCACTGGGTGCAGTCGAACCGGCCGCGCGAGAGTCCGACCCCCCTCCCGTCGCACCTCTACGACGCAACGCCGTGGTCCGATCTCGGAGACGCCACCGAGTAGGGCTCTCCGAACGACCCGGAATCGGTCCTGATCGCTCCGGGTAGCATCGTGGTGAACGCCACGAAAGGGCTGCAATGGCCACGGTCATCTCTTCGATCGCCAGAACCCCCATCGGTAGGTTCCGGGGCGGTTTCACACCACTCACAGCAATGGACCTCGGCGGTTTCGCGATCGCTGCGGCCCTTGAACGGGCCGGCCTCGCCGGTGACCAGATCGACGAGGTTCTCTTCGGGCACGTCATTCAGAGCGGCCAGGGACAGATCACGTCGAGGCAGGCAGCGTTCATGGGCGGTATCCCACTAACGGTTCCGTCGACCACGATCGACAAGGTCTGTCTCTCGGGTATGGCGGCGATCGGAGATGCGGATCTTCGGATCAGGGCGGGCGAGTCCAGAGTTGTGATGACCGGTGGAATGGAGTCGATGACCAACGCCCCGCACGTTCTTCCGGGGGCGCGTTTCGGATTCGGCTACGGCGACGCCGTTCTGATCGATTCCCTCAATCAGGACGGCCTGAGGTGTGCATTCGACGAGGTGCTGATGGGTCAGTCGACTGACGAGCGGAACGCCGAGTTCGGAGTGAGCCGCGCCGAGCAGGACGAATGGGCCGCCATGAGTCACGCACGGGCGATCGCCGCCACGGAATCCGGTGCATTCGACGATGAGATCGTCCCGGTTCAGGTTCCGCAGCGCAGGGGTGACCCGATCATCATTGAGCACGACGAGGGAATGCGCCCCGGCACGACCGTCGAGTCGCTGGGGAAGTTACGCCCGGCGTTTGTAGAGGACGGGTCGGTGACCGCGGGAAACGCGTCACAGATCTCGGACGGGGCGGCTGCGCTCATCGTCGCCGACCGCGACGCTGCCGAAGAGTTGGGGATGCCCATCATCGCCGAGATTCTCGCCTACGGACAAACCGCAGGGCCCGATACCAGTCTGCACGCCCGGCCTGCTGAAGCAATGGAAGTGGCCCTTGCGCGGGCCAACCTCAAGGCACCGGATCTCGACCTCGCCGAGATCAACGAGGCCTTCGCAGCCGTGTCGCTCTACTCATCGACGATGCTCGGCATTCCCTTCGATCGTGTGAATGTGAACGGTGGCGCCATCGCGTTGGGACACCCGCTCGGCGCCTCCGGTGCACGCATCGTCGTAACGCTGATCAACGCCCTCCGGGCGCGAGGTGGCGGCATCGGCGGCGCCGCCCTCTGTGGTGGCGGCGGTCAAGGTGACGCACTGATCGTGAAGGTGTGATCGCCGTGCCGATGGATCAACCGGCCGACCGGAATCTGGCCCTCGAACTCGTTCGCGTCACTGAGGCCGCAGCGATAGCTGCAGCGAAGTGGCAGGGCCGCGGAGACAAGAACAGCGTCGACCAGGCCGCCGTCGACGCCATGCGCCACATGCTCTCGACCGTAGACGTCGATGGCACCGTCATCATCGGCGAGGGCGAGAAGGACGAAGCCCCGATGCTGTTCAACGGCGAGGTCGTCGGGAACGGGCAAGATCCGAAGATGGACATCGCCGTCGATCCGGTCGACGGGACACGGCTCACCGCGCTCGGAATGCCGGGTTCGCTTGCCGTAATCGCCATGGCAGACCGAGGTTCCATGTACGCACCGGGTTCACTCGTCTACATGGACAAGATCGCCGTCGGAGAAGAGGCCGCAGGAATGGTCGACATCGACGCCCCGGTCGAGCACAACCTCAGACAGGTAGCGGAGGCCAAAGGCAAGGACGTCGACGAAGTCACTGCGGTGATCCTCGACCGACCGAGGAACGAGGAGTGCATCAGGCAGGTGCGCGCTGCGGGTGGACGAATCGCCTTGATCGGAGACGGGGACATCTCCGGGGCTATCTCAACCGCGAAGAGCGACAGCGGGATCGACATCCTGCTCGGAATCGGCGGCTCACCCGAGGCCGTTACGGCCGCTTGCGCGCTCGCGGCTCTGCACGGAGAACTTCAGTGCAAGCTGTGGCCCCGTGACGAGAGCGAACGGCACTACGCCCTGGATCACGGCTTGGATCTCGAACAAGTGCTGACCATTCGTGATCTCGTCGACTCGGACAACACGTTCTTCGCCGCGACCGGCGTGACCTCAGGCTCACTCCTGAGCGGTGTTCACTTCTACGGAAGCCGCGTCGAGACTCACTCGGTCGTGATGCGATCGAAGTCGGGAACGATCCGATTCGTCGAGAGCGTCCACCGCCTCGACTGGCTCGACGAGGTGCACGCTATCGCTTGACCCCTGGCCCGTGGTCCGTGATGTGCTGCTTCTCCTGCTGGCAGCTGGCAGCTTGTGGCTCATGGCTCACGGCCCATGGCGGGGGAGTTGGCGACTGCGGTCTCCGTTACTCCGTTGGTCCGCTGCTCGCCACCAGGCGCTCGAGGGTCTCGTCGTAGAGGGGGGCAACCTTCGACCAGTCGTACTGCCGCACGGTCATCCCGAGTTCGGTCGCGATCGCTGTTGCCGTCTCGCTGTGATCGATTGTCCACTGGACCTTCTCGACCAAGTCGTCGTGGTCTTCGTAGAGGCAGCGCTCCTGGTAGGCCTCCGGGATTCGGTCGGGGTAGACGAGGCGGCTGGGGAGGACGGGGAAGGCGCCGGCGGCCATCGCCTCGACGATTGCAATGCCGAAGAACTCGTGATTCGCTGTCGAGACCACGATGTCTGCGCGTCGCAGGATGTCGACGTAATCGTCGTCGGGAAGGAAGCCGTGGGCGACGAGACGGTCGCCGAGCAGGTCGGGAAGGTGATCGAAGGACTCCGGGGCGGAAACGAATTGCTCCCCGACCACGGCGACCATGAAGTCGACATCCCGGAAGATGAGTGCCTCGATCAGTTCAACGAATTCGTCGGGCCCCTTGTCGTGCTCCCACCGCTGGTTCCAGAGAATGAGCGGTGCGCCGTCTCGGCCCGATCGCGGCACGGCGCCGATCCGGGCGAGGTCGACACCGACCGGGAGCACGATCGACCGAGCCTCGACATCGGGGATTTGGGCTCCGTGCGGATGATCGGGGAACTGGCGGAGGAAACGCTCTGCCTCCTCGAAGAAGAGCGAGCGGTGGAACTCGGAATTGAAGATTGGCAGGTCGGCGACGGAGGCGGTCGACCAGTTGACCATCGGGTAGGTCTGATCGGGCCGGTCGAGCGGGGAGAGTGGGTACGAGAACTGGTTCTCGTGGAAGTACACCGCCACCGGGGCGCCACCGATGGAACGGCGAGCCGCCCCGATGAAGGCCGGGACGTTCATCATCGAGGAGGCGACTACCACATCGGGTGGCGCATCGAGAGTCTCGGCGACTGCGCATGCCAGGGTCAAGTGTGCGCCGTGCATCCGCCACTTCCAGAAGCGGGCCTCATGACTGATGATCGTGACGTCGTGGGCGCTGTTGTCCCGGTAGCCGTCTGCCCAGGCGCGGTGCGATCCTCCGTAGTATGGCTCGACGAGAAGGATCTTCACCCGTTACAGCTCTATACGCCCGGACAGCGCCCGGCCGAGCGTGATCTCGTCGGCGTAGTCCAGGTCTCCTCCAACGGGCAAGCCGGAAGCGAGTTGGGTCACGGTGACGCCGAGAGGCTTCAGCATTCGGGCGAGGAACATCGCCGTCGCGTCACCCTCAAGGGTCGGGTTCGCTGCAACGATGACCTCCGCGACATGCTCCGCACCGACGCGATCAAGGAGTTCCTTCGCCCTGAGTTGATCCGGGCCGATCCCCTCGATTGGAGATATCGCTCCGCCGAGCACGTGGTACCGGCCGCTGAATTCCCCGGTCTTCTCGATCACCGGGATGTCCTGCGCTCGCTCGACGACGCATATGACGGACGTATCACGTCGAAAATCGCGGCAGAACGAACACTCCTCTTCGGCGGTCACGTTGTAGCAACGCGAACAGAGTCGGACTTCTCGCCGCATCGACGTGATCGCATCGGCGAGCCGAACGGCATCGGCCTCCTCGGAATTGAGAAGATAGAAAGCGAGTCGCTGCGCGCTCTTCCGACCGATCCCGGGAAGCCGGGCCAGTTCATCGACGAGGCGCTGTACCGGCGGTTCGAACATCAACCGAGGAGACCTCCGAGATCCATCCCGCCTGCGACGCCGCCCATCGAGTCTGCCGCATCCTCCGACGCTGCAGCAAGCGCCTGGTTGACCGCAGCGACCACCAGATCGCCGGCCATCTCCGGATCATCAGGGTCGAGGACCACCGGGTCGAATTCGACCGAGACGAGCTCGCCCGATCCGCGCACGACCGCTTTGACCACACCGCCGCCTGCAGTGCCCTCATACGTCCTGGCGGAGAGCTCGACCTGTGCGGCCTCGATCTGCGCCTGCATCTGTTGCGCCTGTTGCATCAACTGGCGCATGTCCTTCGGCATCTTCTGTGACATGGGAAAGAGAGTAGATCAGTAGCAAGTAGAAAGTAGCAAGTAAGAAGCGGCACACTGCTCTACTGCTCTACTGCTCTACTCTCTCAACCAATGACTCGTTACCAGGCTCTCTATCGGAAATATCGGCCGCAGCGGTTCGATGAGGTGATCGGACAAGACCACGTGATCGGAACACTCACGCGGGAGGTCACGGACGAGAAGGTCGCCCACGCCTATCTCTTCGCGGGCCCTCGCGGAACCGGCAAGACGACGACAGCCCGCCTGCTCGCGAAGTCACTCAACTGCACCGACCGGGCGGCCGACGGCGAACCCTGCAACGATTGTCCCTCGTGCATCGGGATCACTGAAGGGACCTCGCTCGACGTCATCGAACTCGATGCGGCGTCGCACAACAAGGTCGACGACGTCAGGGAGATCCGCATCAACGTGGGGACCGTCGCCGCCGCCGAAGGTGCTCGTCGGATCTACATCCTGGACGAGGCTCACATGCTGTCTCGTGCCGCCGGTAATGCCTTGCTCAAGACCCTCGAGGAGCCACCCGAACACGTCGTGTTCGTGCTCGCCACCACCGAGCCGTACAAACTGCTCGACACCATCCGGAGCCGCTCACAGCGATTCGATTTCCATCCGGTGTCGTCCGAGACCCTCATCGGCTACCTCGGCGACATCGCGAAGCGTGAGGGCTTTGCCGCCGACCATGCCGGCCTCTCGATGATTGCCACTCACGCCCGCGGGTCCGTTCGAGACTCAATGAGCCTGCTCGAGCAAGTCGCCGCGCTGGGGGACGGCGCCGTCTCCGCAGAGGGCGTCACCCGAGCCCTCGGCCTGGCGGATGACGAAGCTTTCACCGGACTCGTGACCGCCATCTCCAACCAGGATGCTCCCGCAGCGCTCGGTCTCGTCGCCCAACTCGCCTCGCGCGGCGCCGACCTGCGCCGGTTCGTCGCCGACTCGCTTGGGTTCTTCCGTGGCATCTTCCTCGCCCAGTACGCACCGAACCTCGAAGAGATCACCGATGAACCACCGGAAATCCTCGACGAATGGCGTCGGATGGCAAAGATCGTTCAATCGTCCGACGTGCTGCGCGCCATCGATCTGCTCTCCGAAGCACTCCTCCATCTCCGGCAGGGGCGAGAGGAGCGACTCATGCTCGAATTGGCGGTGATCCGATTGACCCGACCCGAGACGACGGTCGACGCCGAGGCGCTCGCCGTGCGCATGGATCGCTTGGAAAGAGACGTGAAGGCAGGAGCTACGAGCTATCAGCCGCCGGCTGCCGGCCCGAGACTGGCGATAGGCGACCGGCAACAGGAGACAGCGGAGAGCCAGGAAGAATCGGCAGACAGCAGACAGACGACAGCAATCAGCCCGGAGCCCGAATCGGTTGTCGTCGACATGGAGACAGCGGACAGCCCCGAAGCGCCGCCAGATGAAGGCCACAACCCTTCAACCGCTGACGCGGTACCGAATATCGACGATCGAGTACCGACTGCGCCCGGCGACGTCAGGTCCGTCGTCACGCTTGCTGAATTCCGGGCGGCTTGGCCGGTCATCGTCTCGCGCATCCGATCGGACCTCGGCGCTCGTCGGCACGCTTTCGTGAAGGTTGCCGAACCGCTGTCCGTTGAGAACTCGATCGCCGTGCTCACGATGCCTTCTCACCAGCACTTCCATCTCGAGCAATTGAACGCCGATGAACAATTACGAGGCGCTCTCGAAGCCATCACCGCGGAGATCCTCGGAACCGCGGTCACGCTTGAGTTCCGGTCGGGCGACGACCCGACGCCGGTAGAGAAGACCGTCGTGGACGACACGCCACACCGGGCACCCGAGAAGGATGACCTCGAAGACGGCAAGGACCCCGAAGATCCGGCCGACATGGTCGCCGACCTGCTCGGCGGGAAGATCGTCGAGGAGTAGGAATGCGCCTTGGGATCGACCTCGACGGTGTGGCCGCCGACTTCAATACCGGCTGGGTCGGTCGCTACAACGACGAATTCGGATCGAACGTGACCACCGACCAGGTTGACTCGTGGGACGCGATGGGCGACTTGACCCACTTCGAATCGATGGGGGCCTTCTGGCGTTGGGCGGCCAGAGGCAGTCACGGGTCCGTATTCAGACACCTCGAGACCTACCCGGGCGCCTTCGAGACGCTCACCCGTCTGAGCGAGCGTCACGAGATCGTGATCATCACGGCAAAACCCGACTGGGCGGTGCACGACACGTTCGCATGGATCTCAGACCGGCGCATTCCAACCCGCGAGGTCCACGTGACCGAGGCCAAGTGGCGGGTTCCCTGCGACGTCTACCTCGATGACTCCCCGCGACAGATCGTCGAGCTTCATGCCAACCGCCCCGAGGCGATCGTCTGTCGTTTCGTGCGGCCATGGAACGAACCCGTCCCCGGCACGCGAGGGGTCCACGATTGGACCGGGTTCGAGGCACTGATCGACAGCCTCCAGCACTAGGCCGTTTCGGCATCGCGCACCCGTATCGGGTAACCTGGGTTTGCTGGTTTGGGCGCACACAGCGCCCCATCGACACGGGAGTAAGAATGAGGAAAACCCCTCTGATTGTCCTGGCCCTCGCCTTTGCACTGATTGCAGCAGCGTGTAGCTCGGAC
>CAXMQO010000060.1:0-29249 GCA_964195515.1 uncultured Saprospiraceae bacterium
GCAACCGGATTCCCCGTGTTCGACGTCTACTCCCGCAATCAGGACACGGGGATCGGCGTCGGATCGCTACGCCTGAGCGGTAGTGCAATGGCAACGTTCGCCGCGACCCGACACAACCCGGCGGGATATGACATCCGCATGGAGATCCACGGTTCAGCGGACAGCATTGCGGTGGGATGGGACGAGCGGATACCGCTCAGACCCGTTGAGCCCGGGGTTGAGCCGCCGGCAGCCGCGCCATACCGCGACTTCCTCGATCGGTTCTCTTCTGCCTACCAAGCCGAAATGCACGCCTTCGTCGATCTAGCGCTCGGGCGCGTCCCGAATCCCTGTCCACCGGAGGACGCACGCGCGGCCTTCGTGATCGCCTTGGCAGCAGGTCGGTCTGCGACAGAGGGCCGCCCGGTTCCGATCTCCGAGTTCGCAGTCGAGCCCAATTGGAGGACTCCGTGAGAACTGACTTCGACGGCAAGGTGGCGGTCGTCACCGGCTCGACCCAGGGGCTCGGAGCGGCCGTTGCTCGACAGATCGCCGAACGTGGCGCAGCCGGAGTGGTGATCACCGGGCGCAACGACGCTCGAGGCTCTGCGGTGGTCGCAGAACTCGAGGACATGGGGTGTCGATCAGTGTTCGTGAACGCCGACCTCGCCGATCCGTCGGCTCCGGCTCGCATCATCGGGGCGGCCGATGAGACCTTCGATAGAATTGACGTGTTGGTGAACAGCGCCGCCGTCACCGACCGCGACACCATCTGGGAGACCAGCCCTGAGCAATTCGATCGCATGGTGGCCATCAACACAAAGGCTCCCTGGTTCCTGATGCAGGGCGCTATCAAGGTGATGGTGCGTGAGGGAGTCGGAGGATCGGTGGTGAACGTGCTCTCGATCTCATCCCATGCCGGCCAGCCCTACCTGGCCACGTACTGCGCCTCGAAGGCCGCCCTGGCCGCCTTCACCAAGAATTCAGCTCATGCACTGCTGAAGCATCACGTCCGGGTGAACGCTCTCAATCCCGGCTGGATGGCGACGCCGGGGGAAGATCGCGTTCAACGCGAGTACTACGGCGCAGGAGACGGCTGGCGCGACGAAGCAGGGGCGAATCTGCCGTTCGGCGCCCTAATCGATCCTGAGGACGCCGCGCGGGCAGTGCTCTTCCTGGCCTCCAAGGAGTCTGGTTTCATGACGGGTGCGGTGGTCGACTACGACCAACGGGTCATCGGCGCTTACGACTGATGCCCCTCCAACACGCTCCGCTGTTGGCCGACCGGACCTCCTACACCGGATCGCCCTTGGATCGTCCCGTCCCTCCTTCGATACCATTCGACGCTCCGCCGAGGGACCAACCGTGAGCCGCCCGACCATCCACGACGTGGCGGAACGGGCAGGGGTCTCCAAGTCCCTGGTTTCGCTCGTGATACAGGAATCTCCGTACGTCAGCGACGAGAGACGGGCGGCGGTCCTCCAGGCCGTCGACGAACTCGGCTATCGACCCAACGCAATGGCACGGAGCCTGGTGCAGCAGCGATCTCACGTGCTCGGCGTGATGCTCTCGAACCTCCACAATCCGTTCTTCGCCGACCTCGTCGACGGTATCGAGGATCGGGCCCTCGAGAGCGGCTACAGGGCGCTCTTCAACAGCGGCAAGCGGGAACTTGAACGCGAAGCCATCGCCCTCGAAATGCTGCTGGAACTCCAGGCTGATGGTCTGATTCTCGCCGGAACGCTGGTCGATATGAAGACCATCAACGAAGCCGGAAGGGCGGTTCCGATCGTCTTGATCGCACGAGCCACTCGGTCTCGGACCGTCGACAGCGTGGCCGGTGACGACCGGGCCGGTGCCCGCATCGCGGTGGATTACCTTGTTTCTCTCGGCCACCAGAGAATCGCGCACGTCGACGGCGGTCGCGGCGCCGGGGCCCAGCGTCGACGACGTGGGTATGAGGCTGCGATGAAGGCGCACGGCCTGGTGTCGATGGTCGCCGGCGGCACCTACACCGAGGAGGGTGGGGCGCTCGGCGTTGAGGAACTCCTCGAGGCGAACCAACATCCCACGGCCATCTTCGCCGCCAACGACCTCGCCGCCCTTGGTTGCCTCCAGGCCATCTCCGACGCTGATCGCTCCGTCCCCGACGATGTTTCCCTCATTGGATATGACAACGCCTGGCTCGCCGGACTCCAGCACATCTCGCTCACCACGATCGATCAACCGAGACACGAACTCGGCACAACTGCGGTCGAGTTGCTGATCGAGCGGATCGAAGGGGGAAGGACCGACGCACGGCACATTGTGTTGTCCCCATCGCTGGTGCCCCGCGCAACCACCGGCCCCCCGGCCCGAGGCCTCTGAGAACAACGTCGTGTACCCAGGGAATGGGACGGCCTCTATTACGAGGTGAGTCCACAAATTGATTCGTGGGACGATCCCTCGGTCAGCGTTCGAAAGTGACCGGCACTCCCGTCGCTGCCGCTCGCTGTACCGCCCGCCCGACCGCGACGGCGCGTGTGCTGGCCGAAGCGTCCGGGTAGTCGGCGGATTCACCACGCACCACCGCAGCGAAGGCCTCGGCCTGCGCCCTGATCCCTTCGGCGAAGGCATCGTCAGTCGCCGATCCGGCGATGACTTCAATACCAGTCGCGACCGCGAGCCTGGCCCGCCCGATCGGCAGGAGATCGACGAAGATGGCCCCGTCCTCGCCGAGAATCTCGGTGCGCACGTCATCGCCGTACCGACAGTTGCGAGAGAGATCGACCGTGGCGACCGCTCCCCCATCAAGGTCGAGGATGGCGACAAGGTTGTCGACGTCGCCGACGTCGCCGATTGATTCGTCGACGAGCGGGAGGTTGCGCGCCGTCACGGTCTTAATGTCGAATCCCGTCAGCCATCCGACGAGGTCGAACTCGTGAACGCCGCAGTCGATCGCCAGGCCACCACTTGCGAATGGGTCGCAGAACGAGGCGGGCGGCGGATCGGCATCCCACTGGGCCAACCGCAGCATGATCGGGCGCCCGATTGCACCGTCGTCCAAGAGTTGCTTCGCTCGCGACCAGGGCGGCGCGAAACGTCGCCAGAACCCGATCTGCAGCACGCGGCCTGCGGCCGCCGCCTGCGCTCCCAGCCTCTCGCTCTCGACCGGATCCAACGCGAGCGGCTTCTCGCACAAGATATGGAGCCCCGCATCGAGTGCCACCGCCGCGACGGCAGGGTGCGTCTCGGTCGGTGTCGCGATCAACCACGCCTCGACGTCATCTCGGTCGCTCAGAACCTCAAGGGAGTCGTAATCCGCTGCACCGATCTTCCGGGCGACCTGCAGGGCAGCGGCGGGCATCGTGTCGGCTACGGCAACCACATCGATCGTGTCCATCGCTGCGAGCGTCTCGGCGTGGAAGGCCCCCATCCTTCCGACGCCCACGACAGCCAACCGCAGCGGTTCGGTCATGACACGACCTTCATCAGATGGACTCGAACGTTGACCAGCGATACTCCCATCGGACCGTGAACAAGCGTGGCCGGCCTCTGACCGATCCTATCGGTCGGGGTCATGTCCGCAGCGTGAATGCGGAGCGGAAACGTTCGAGCGCTACGACGTCGTCCTCCGATGCGTAGGCCTCCAGCCCGACAACCCCTGCGTAGCCCATCTCTTGAAGAGCGGAAGCGATCGCTGCGTAGTTGAGTTCCCCCGTGCCGGGTTCGCACCTGCCGGGCACGTCCGCGACCTGCACCTCACCGATCGCCGGTCCGGCACGGCGAACGAGTTCGATCAGATTCCCCTCTCCAACTTGCGCGTGATAGAGGTCGAGCATCATCCGAACACCCGGTCGATCGACTGCTTCGATGAGGGCAAGGGTGTCTGCGGCATGTGCGAAGGGAACCCCTGGATGATCGACCGGTAGATTGAGGTTCTCGAGGCAGAAGGTGACGTCATGGGATTCACCGAGCTCGGCCAGTTCGTCCAGTGCGCGTGCAGCGTTCAGCCACATCGCGCCGGTGACCTCGGTGACCGGGCGCACCGCTTGACCCTCGGCGTTGAGTTGCGTCCCGTGGACGACCAAACGCGGGCAACCCAAGTCCTTGGCGACCGGAATCGTCTCGCGGGCCGTTCGCAGCATCTCACCCGACTCCTCAGGATCCGTGAGACCGCCTCGGCCGTATCCGGTCATGGACGAGAATCTCGCGCCGGTGCGTACGAGCGCACCAATGTCCTTCTTTGTCCAGTCCCAAATCTCGACTTGGAATCCGAGGTCGTGGATGCGACGAATTCGCTCTTCGATCGGGAGGTCGAGGAACACCATCTCGCTGCATACCGCAAGATCGAACGCGGGCTTGCTCGACGCGACGGTTTCGTGTTCTCTCAGCGGTTTGGAGGATTCTCCATGCAGTTCGGACATAGCCTGGATCCTAGTTCGGTCCACGGAGGCCCGACCGCGGCAAGCAGATCCTCCAGCAACGGTTGGTTGAAGTCGTCGGGCACCCGACCCGCGCGGACCGGTCGTGGAGTGAGCCGATGGCGCGTCTCATCCAGCGCATCCGGCGGGGGGTTCCTACGACGGTGTTCGCCCTTGGCTTCGTCAGCTTCTTCACCGACGTGTCGAGCGAGATGATCTACCCCCTGATCCCGGTGTTCCTCGTGGGACATCTCGGTGTAGGGGCGGCTGCACTCGGCATCATCGAAGGCCTCGCCGAATCGGCGGCGGCCTTGTTGAAGGTCGTCTCCGGCTGGTGGACCGACCGGGTCAAGAAACGGAAGCCGTTCCTACTCGTTGGGTACGGCATCGCCGGTGCCGTGCGCCCACTCATCGGGTTCGCCACGTCCTGCGTGCAGGTGGGCGCCATCCGTTTCACCGACCGGGTCGGCAAAGGGATCCGCACCGCCCCTCGCGACGCTCTCATCGCCGACGTCACCCCCGAAGACAGGCGGGGTGCCGCCTGCGGCCTGCACCGCGCCATGGACAACGCAGGCGCCCTCGTCGGACCGCTCATCGGCGCCGCGATCGGTCTCTTCATCGTCTACGGCGCCTACTTCGGACTCACCGAACCAGTCGAACGGGCATGGGTCGCCCGCACTGGCACCGGAGCGGCTCCGCGGATCGGCGTTCGGTTACTACAACGCCGCGATCGGCATCGGGGCACTACCGCCAAGCGTGGTCTTCGGAGCCATCTGGGTGGTGGCCAGTCCGGCAGCGGCGTTCACCTTCGGTGCGGTTCTCGCGGCGATCGCGGTGGTGATGCTGCTCCGGGTCCCGGAGCAGCGGGTAACGCCCATTTGACGCTCACGCGTCGGTCGTCTCCACTTCAGTCGCGCCGGTGAGGAGGCGGGTTGCGTCCTCGATCGCCGCCTGAGCCTCTTCAATCTTCTGCGCCCACGTGACGAGATCGCCGCTGCGCATCGCAGCATCGGCCTCTTGGAAGGCCTGGTCGGCGCGAGCAAGCAACTCGATTACCTGCTCTTCGATCGATCCGGTTGGCGGGTCGGTAGTCTCACCGCCACCGTTGCCGTCCCCGTTCCCGTCGGCCACGCCGAAGACCGCGGAGAGGGCTTCGGAGAGGGAGTCGCGCATCTCGATTTGCCCGTTGAACGACACGACGACCCGCTTGAACTCCGGAATGCCGGTACTCGACGCGCCGTCGCTCGCACTGATGTAGATCGGCTGGACGTAGAGCAGCGACTCCTCGATCGGAACGACGAGCATGTTGCCCTGGATCACCCGCGAGCCGCCCTGTCCGAGCAGGGTGAACTCGGCCGATATCGCCGGGTCCTGGTTCACGAAGTTTCCCACCTGCGCCGGGCCGTCGATCTGGCTGTCGGACGGCAGCCCGTACTCGATGATCCGTCCGTACTCCTCGAGCGGCCCGCTCTTCGCCACCATAAACGACACCATGTTCGGCCGACCCCGAGGCGTGAACGGCTGCATCAGTAGGAATGACAGTTCCTCGTCCCCCGGCAGCTTCATGAGCAGGTAGTACGGGAGCATCGGAGTGAACTCCTGGCCGTCCGCATCCACGAACCGGCCCCTCAGCGCCGGCCGCGGCGAAGTCGACGGGTCACGCGCGATCTGCCACGGATCCGAGACCGTGAAGAACTGCTCCGGGTTCGTCATGTGATAGAGCTGGTACTGGTCGGTCTGGATCCGGAACAGGTCCTCCGGGTAGCGGAAATGTTCGATGATCTCCCTCGGCAACTCATCCCTGGAGAGGAATACACCAGGGAAGATCGCCTCGTTCGCCTGAATCACCGGATCGTCCGGATCGATGACGTACAGGTCGACCGTTCCGTCGTATGCGTCAACGACGGCCTTGACCGAGTTCCTGATGTAGTTGAACCGACCGGGGAGACCGGGTTCATTGTTCAGACGGGCCGTGTTCGCCGGTGCCGAGTACGGGTAACGATCAGTGACCGTATAGAGATCCATGACCCACTTGAGGCGACCGTCGGCAATCACGATGTACGGGTCGGCGTCGCCGTAGAGGAACGGTGCGAGGCGCTCGATTCGCGAGCGAATGTTGCGTTCGAGCAATACCTTCGAATCCGAGCTGACTCGGTCTGAGATCAACGTATCGAGGTTCCCGAATCGCAGCGCCCACGCCACTCGATCGAAGAAGCCACCGATCGCAACGCCGCCGGTGCCGTCGTAAGAGTTCGTCGCCACGTCGGCCCCACTCGATCCGATCGGGAAGTCGACCTCCGGCTGCGACGTCCCAGCGATCACGTAGTCGGCCTCGGCTTTGTCGGTGAAGTAGATCCGCGGCTGCTCGATGTCGAGCGACGGGTCGTCGGACAGATTCACCGGCGGGATGTCTTTCACCAACAAATCCGGCTGGCCCTGCACGGTGACATTGTTCGCGGGACTCAGCACCGCACCAAAACCATGGGTGTACACGAGCCGCTCTGTGACCCACCCCTCACCAGGGATGCCGCTCTCTTGAAGCTCACGAGCGGACACCATCACCTGAGTGAGAGCACCGTCGATGGTGTACCGGTCGACATCAACGTCGCCTATGTCGTAGTAGGTGACGATGTTTTGCAGCTGCTGGTACGTGGATTTCAGAACACCCGGGTCCCAGAGACGGATATTGCTGATCGTCGGCTCGTTCATAGCCAGTTCCTCAGCCGACAGGTCCGGTGAGGCGGCGAAAGGATCAAGTTCGACATCGGCGAGTCCGTACGCCTCACGAGTGAACTCGATGTTGTAAGCGACGTACGGCGCCTCCTTGTTCACCTCGTCCGGCTGAACGGTCAATCGCTGCACGAGCGCCGGGTACACCCCGCCGACAACAATCGACGTGACGAGCCACAACCCGACGGCGACCAGAGGCAGTGTCCAGCCGCGGAACCAGAGATTCACCAGAAGGATCACCGCAGCAACGAGCGAGATGAGGATGAGCAGGTTCAGCGCCGGGACTTGGGCGTTGACATCCGTATACGACGCGCCGAACACCTGGCCGCGACTGCTGTAGAGGAGGTCCCACTTGTCGAGTTGGTAGCCGACGGCCTTGAGGAGCACCAGGAGTGCGAGGAGGATCGAGATATGGGCCTTCACGCCCGAACTGGCCCGCTTCCCAGGACCCTGGACGCTGATCCCGCCATTGAGGTAGTGGGCGGCGACCACGACGAGCGTCAACACGAGAGTCAACTGGAACGTCCACCCGAACACGTCGCGCATGAACGGAACGTCGAACACGTAGAGACCGATGTCGTGGTTGAAGACAGGATCGGTGATGCCGAAGGAACCCCCCTTCGAGAACAGCAGCCAGTTCTGCCACCACGCTGCCGCGCCGAGACCGATGAGGATCCCGAAGAACGCCGATACGCCAAGGCGGAAACGGCCGGAACGTGGCTCCACCCAGGTCTGGTAACGCATCAGAAGCTCTTCGTCTGGGCTTCCCGGCGTGACGCCGCGACGCGGAGACACGCGGTCGACGATGAACAGGTTGATCCAGTGGATGGCAGCCGCGAAGATCGCAGCCGCGAAGACAAGCCAGAGGCGGGTGAAGACGAGCGTTGTCCACACGCCGACTTGACCGACGCTCGAATACCACAGGTAATCGGTCCAGAGTGTTGCAAGAGACCGCAGGGCAATGAGCCCAACAAAGCCGATGCCGATGACGACCCAGAGGAGGCGCCGGACTCGGCCTTTCGAAACGTACGGGATCGGTTCGCGATTGATCACAGTCCGATTCTACGAGTGTTCTCGCGTCAGAACGACGAAACGATCGTACAGCCGCATTCGAGTCGTGCCGGCGGCATCGTCGTTCCGGCTGGAAGGCCGTCGCCGATGGTCCACGAGCCCTTGTTCGCGGGGCACTCCCGGCACGGCCGCTCTGAAGAGGTGACCGCGAGATCCGTTGCACCGAGATCGGCGAGCGCCGCGGCAACGCCGATGTGATAGGCACCGCGGGAAGCGAACTGAACCCTCCGTTCCGCTTCGTCGGTACGCCACGATCGGAAGACGCGGGACAGCGATGAGGCAGTTTCGCGATGACCGGCTCCGGCACCCCGGGAACGGGTCATGGAACTCTGCGCGGCCTCAACAAGTGCTCCGGCGAACTCCGGGAAAGGATCGCCCGGATCAACATCCTCGGGCCGCGGCGTCTCGGCCGTATCCATCATTTCTGCGGCCGCGGCGAAGCCTGCAACCATGCTCTCCCGAGCAAGGACGGCGAGAGCATCGGAGACCTCTCCACTCACGATGCTTGCATCCGGCTCCCACCCCTCGACGAGGCGGAGATCCTCGAGTGCCCGATTCTGCGCCTCGACCAGGCTTCTCTTCACACTGCGGAGCGCACGGTTCTGGACAGGAAGGAGATGGCGCTCACGGAGTGCGAAGGGGTCGAGTCCGGATTTCTCTGGATTGGTCCCGTCGTCGACTTGCTCTACCGTCGAACGGTCATCAGCAGGCTCTGGCTCTGCTTCGGGCCCCGGCCGGGAGCTGGTAGCTGGTAACTGGTCGCTCTCTCTACCTCCTCCGACGCCTTCGTCGGCACCTCCCCCAAGGGCGGAGGAAGAGAGCTCCGCGGCGGGAGTTTCATCGGCGACGGGCACTCTGAGCCGAGCGAAGAGACCGACGAGCGGATCGGGTTTGGTCTCCGGCTCCGGCTGGTGGCTGGCAGCTGATAGCTGGTCGCTCTCTTGCCCCCCTGCGTCGTCGCTCCGCTCCTCCGCGTCCCCCCGCCCTACGGCCGAGGGGACAGAAGAAGACTCAGGCTCCGGCTCGGGCTGGTAGCTGACAGCTGGCAACTCGTCGTTCTCTCGACCCCCTCCGACGCCTTCGCCGTCACCTCCCCCTGAGGGTGAGGAAGAAGACGGCGTATCGGCCGGAAGGACCGCATCCGGCGCCAACTCTCGCTCCGGTTCCGGCTCGGAGTTGGTCACCGGCAGCTGGTCGCTCACTTTCCTTCGCATCGCCTCTATTTCGGCGACCATTACGTCGGCGTCGACCGGTTCTGTGGTCATCACACGGGCCGCGGACACGATCCTGACGGAGCCTTCATCGTCGGGCCAGTGGGTACGCGGGTCCTCGATCGCTTCAACGACCGCGACAGCCTCGGTTGACCCCGCAGTCGATTCTTGTGGAATCACGTCCGACGCGGAATTGGCTTCGTTTCCCGCGATCGTGGCCCGTGCAATCTCCAATTCGGCCATCAACTCCACACGGCGGAGTTCGAGTGCCCGCGCGCGTTCCTGGGCGGCGTCGGCCTTCTGACGCGCCGCCGACATCATCGATTCAGATTCCCGGCGGGCCGCGGCAACGAGTCGTTCAGCTTCCTCCCGGGCGACGCCAACCGATTCGTCGCGTTCTCTCCTGGTGTCACCGACCAAACGCGACGCCTCCCGCTCCGCTTCGGCCTGAATCAAAAGAGCACGTTTGGTCGCCTCGATGGTGACCTCTTCACTTCCGACGACGGCCGAGGCCAACATCTCACTGCCGGTCTCCCACACCGTCCGGCGGGTTTCGTACGCAATCGTTCGGGCTGACTCCCGGAGTGCGCGGGATTCCTCGTCGGCTTCGGCGCGCCACCGGGCGGCATCATCGGCGGCTCTTGATCTCATCTGCTCGGCCGCGACTCGTGCCTCTTGCAGAATCCGCGTCACTTCCTCACCAACGACATCCAACTCGGCGGCAAGGTCGGTGGGCCGCGTAAGACCCAACTCGCTCATGTTGTCCTCAAGGGCCTGGATGTGCCGTTCGAGTGCGTCAATACGCGCCTCGTTCGCCTCGCGGTATGCGTCGACCTGTCGACGGTCATATCCCTTGCGGGTTATCTGGAACGCATCGGCCCGCGCGTCGTGGGAGGTGGAATCATCCATTGGCTTCAGGGTAACGAGGCTTCCCTGCGGTCCCGGGTATTCGACATCGTCCGGTGCCAATCGCTCACTCGTAGCCGAGGTAGTCCAGCGCATCGTCAATCGTCTCGACTCGCACCACGATGATCTTGTCACCGGCTGCAGCCACGGCGTCCTCGTAGTTCCCTGCCGGGATAAACACAACCACCGCTCCGGCGTCGATCGCTGCGTGGACCTTCTGCGTCACTCCCCCTATCGCTCCGACGGTGCCGTCGCGAGAGATCGTCCCCGTGCCGGCCATGCGAAGACCACCGGTGAGATCCTGTTCGGTGAGTTGATTCATGATCTCGAGGGAGAACATCATCCCCGCCGAGGGTCCGCCGATGTTCTGCGAATCCATTTCCACGTCGATAGGGAACTTGATGATCGGCTCGTTGTTGTCGAGCAGCACGCCGACCATCGGCTTCGACGGATCATCAACGTGCACCCCAAGGACGATCTCAACATCGACGACTTCCACCTCGGCGGAACCTTCGATTCTCCGTTCGATCGAAAGAACAACGCGATCGCCAATCTTCTTGTCGGCCAGGTTGTCGATCACGTCGGAGCGGAACGCGACCTCGTTCCCGTCGATGCCGATGATGACGTCATCGGCGAGCAGCACGCCGTCGGCCGCTGAGTCCGGTACTGTCTCGATCACCAGCGCACCGGTCCCGACGTACGTGGGTTCGTGTCCGAGTCTGCTGAGCGCAACGAATTGCGCATCGGTCTTCGACTGGCGCATGCTGGCCAGATTCTCGCGGCGGAGATCCTCGGGTGAGACCCCGGTGGGACGAATGTTCTGACGCGGTGCCACATCGATCTTCGGATTGATCTGCCCGGCGACGTATTCGAAGACGTTGGCTTCGCGCAGCGAAACGGTCAAGAAGAACATCTCGCCGTCGATGACCTGTTCGTCGGCATCGACGTGAATGAAGTCAGACGTGTCGTAGAGGGGACCCGGCGAGAGCGTGTAGTACGCGACCTTGATCGGCCACGCAATGGCGATCGCAATTCCTATCGCCATGAACACGGCGGCGAGAATGAACGGCCACTTGGGAATGCGGTATCGCTCCGACGCGCCGGGTTCGGAAGTGTCGGCGCGGTCCTCGTTCATCATGGTCGTGTCGTCCATCGTCGGCGAGGTTACCGAAGATCGAGATTTGCTACGACCGCTACGCGATACGACGACCCGCGATCAGATCGGCTTGCACAACGATTCGGTACCGCGCCGATCCCCTGGGATGGCACGCGAACATGGTAAGGATCGGCCTGCCCACGTCATACGAGATCCAGAGCTCATCGGGTTCGACGACGAAAGTATCCGAGACCTTGTACATGACCTCGAATCCTGACCCGTCTTCGACATAGACGAGATCACCGTCCTCAAGGCGATCCAAACCCCAGAATGGCCGAGAGTGGGTGGTCCGATGGCCGGCGAGCACCATGTTCCCGGGTCCCCCCGGTGCGGACGTTCCTGCCCACTGGGCCACGCCGCGATCGACGACGGACAGGGCGATCCCCGATCGGATCGTCTCGTCAAGATCGATCGCAGGAATCCTGATCCTCGACACGACGACGCCGGACTGTTGGGTGCGGTGGAACGACGGCTGACGGCCAGGAGCCGGCGTGGCGTCTTCTGGCGAGGCCGCTACAGCGGGCAGCGTCGCGAACACGCTGAAGACGAGGCCGAACACGGCCATGAAACGAATCGACGATCTCACGGGTCTCATTGTCGTCCACATCGGCCAATACTGACTCCCCCTTGAGTCAACAGACGGCCACGGCGCGAAGGAAGAATCAAACATGCAAGCTCTCCACCCCAATGTCATCGGCGGTGTCGCTCTGCCGCGGAAAGCTGTGACAACGGCCGTTCTCGTCGTCGGATTCGCACTGGTCACTGCGGCAGCCGCCCAGATCCGGATCCCCCTACCCGGTACACCCATCGCAATCACCGGTCAGACCTTCGGTGTCCTGCTGGCAGGCGCTGCGCTCGGGTCGCGCGCCGGCGCCGGAAGCATGCTCCTCTACGTGTCGCTCGGAGCGATCGGATTGCCGTTCTTCGCTGGTGGAGAGGGCGGTTGGACGTACGCGACGGGTGCATCGTTCGGCTATCTCATCGGCTTCGTCGTCGCGGCATGGCTCGTCGGCCGCTTCGCCGAACAGCGCCAGGATCGGGTGATTCGAACGGCGGTCCCTGCTTTCTTGATCGGGAGCGCCGCCGTCTACACCCTCGGCGTCACCTGGCTGTGGGCCACTGTCGATGCGATCCCAAGTCTCGGTGATGCGCTGAGAGCAGGCTTCTACCCGTTCGTCGCCGGTGACATCGTGAAGGCAGTGCTCGCGGGAATCCTGTTGCCAACGGCCTGGTTGGTGGTCGAGAGAGCAAACAGATAACAGGCGACAGGCGACAGGCAACAGGCAGAGGGTTCAATAGCTTGTGGCCCGTAGCCCGTAGCCACGGCTTCACCGCTGGCTACAAATCCATCTCTTCGCCGAGGTAGGCCTTGATGACGTTTGGATTGCTCTGGATCTCTGAGGGGATGCCGGTGGCGATTCGCTCGCCGAAGTCAATGACCATCACCCGATCGGCGATGTCCATGACGAGGCCCATGTCGTGCTCGACCAGGATCATCGCGATCCCGAGTTCTTCGCGGATGTCGAGGATGAAGCGGGCCATGTCCTCTGTCTCCTCGAGGTTCATGCCGGCCACCGGCTCATCGAGCAGCAGCAACTCGGGCTTCATGGCCAGGGCACGACCGAGTTCAACTCGTTTCTGAATACCGTACGGCAGCATCGCAACCGGATACTTGCGCCACCGGGCGATCTCGAGGAGATCGATGATGTCCTCGACCACGGCCCGGTTTGCGAGCTCTTCCTTCTTGGCGGGGCCGATCCAGAGGGCGCCGTCCCACCAGGAGGTCTTCGTCCGAACGTGGCGCCCGAGCATGATGTTCTCGAGCACCGTCATGTGGGCGAAGAGTTCGATGTTCTGAAAGGTACGAGCGACCCCGAGTTCGGCGATCCGGTCCGGTCGCCGGCCCATGATGTCTTCACCCTTCCATCGGATCGCACCCTCCTGGGGCTTGTACACGCCGTTGAGACAGTTGAAGATGGAGGTCTTCCCGGCGCCGTTCGGTCCGATGATCGCGAAGAGTTCCCCTTCGTCGACGTGGAAACTCACGTCATCGAGAGCCTTGAGTCCCTTGAACGAGAGGCTCACGCCCTCGAACTCGATGAGGTGGTCGAAGCTACCGCGGTCTGCCCCAGGGTCGAAACGGAGGGTGGTTCTGCGTGTCGTCACGACAGCCACCGCTTCCGCCGCTTGTAGTGCTTGACGTCGCGGAACGACTTCCGCTCCCCTGCGCCGTGGAGCCCAAGGTAGAACTCCTTCACATCCTCGTCGCCAAGCAGCTTCTGCGGATCGCCGTCCATCACGACCTTGCCGGTCTCCATGATGTATCCGTAGTCCGCGATCGACAATGCCATGTTGGCGTTCTGCTCGATGAGCAGCACGGACATGCCCTGCCGGTTGATGTCCACGATGATGTCGCGGATCTGCTGCACGAGCATCGGAGCGAGGCCAAGCGTGGGCTCGTCGAGAATGAGCAGCTTCGGATCGGCCATGAGCGCACGGCCGATCGCAAGCATCTGTTGCTCACCGCCGGAGAGATAGCCGGCGGTGTCCTTCCGTCGTCCCTGCAGCACCGGGAACAGATCCATGACTCGCTCGTGAGCCGCAGCGACCGAACTGCGATCGGAGTTGGTGAAAGCGCCGGCTCGCAGGTTGTCGTCGACAGTCATCTCGGCGAAGATCCGTCGTCCCTCGAGCACCTGGGCGATCCCCATCCGCACGATCGCCGACGGATCCTTGCCGTCGATACGTTCCCCGTCGAGGGTTACGGACCCCTTCGTGATGTCGCCAGAATGAACGTCGAGGATGCCGGTGATGGCGCGCAACGCCGTCGTCTTACCTGCGCCGTTTGCCCCCAGGAGCGCAACGATCTGGCCATCGGGCACGGCCAGCGACAAGCCACGCAGCACGAGGACGACATCGTTGTAGACGACCTCCAGGTTGGCGACTTCGAGCATCCGTTCCTCTCGGTATTCGGTGGGTGGCCGGACCCGGAGGTCCGGCCACCCGATGGTTTGACTAGAACTGGTAGCAGGCCTCGGTGAATTCGAAGCTCTCGGCCGTCGGACCGATGAAGTCCGTCTCGACGATCTCCGAACCGGACCCACCCGCTTCGAGATTGGCTACCGACGGACGCCACAGCGTGATCGCACGCTGGATCTGATCGGACGTACTCCCCGTGTAGTTCTCCGCGGGTGCCACGCCCAAGAAGTCCACGTTGTCGAGCGACCGGACGGCTGCGAGAACACCCGCACGGGTCATGTCGCCGTTCTCGTAGGCCTTCTGAAGCGCCGCATGCACGAGCATCGCCTCGACGACGCCGAGTCCGACGTAGTCGTTCGCCGGAATGTCGGCACCCGAGGCCTCGACGAGTTGCATCGTCAGCGCCATACCGGCCGAGTCGCCGCCCCACGGCTGCATGTAGAAGCCGCCGTACCAGTCACGCTGGATGGCGTCGGCGATCGGCGAGACGAGGAACGCCGGGTTGTACGTCGGGCCTGCGCCGGACCACTTCGCCTCGAAGCCCTGCGTGAGTGCTCCGCCGTACACTTCGGAGAAGGTCGATGGCGTGGTCGTCACGTACACGAGGTCGGCGCCCGAAGCCACGATCGCGTCTGCGACCGGCTTCAGGTCCTGACCGGGGATGATCGTGCCGGAGCCGTCATAGACGACTTCGATACCGTTGGTCTCGGCCCATATGAGGGCGCCGGCCATCGGATCGAGGCCGAAGTCGCCGGGGATCGACGCGATCGCGAGGGTCGGAGCGTCGTTGCCTTCCTTCACTTCCTCGGCCAGCATCCAGTCGAGGAGACTCATCGCCTCGAGGCAGTATGGGGCACCGGTGTGGAGCACCGTGGGTGCGATATTCGTGTCGGTCCAGCCGGAGTACCACGTTGCAGGGACGGCGATCATGCTGTCCTCTTCGAGAGCGTCTGCGATCGCGAGCGTCTGAGGTGAACCTGTCGTGTGACTGATCGCCACGACCTGGTCACGGATCTCGTCGTATGCGGCGATGTGCTGCTCGACCTGGTAGGCCGTATCGCGAGTCTCCATCAGGACCTCGAGACCGCCGATTCCGCCGTTGGCGTTGACCCACGCCCAGTACATCTGCTGTCCTGCCATGATCGGATTGACGAGCGGAGCGAACGGCCCGGTGAGGTCCGCGGTCTGTCCAATCGTGATCGTCCCGGCCTCGAGATCGACACCAAAGTCGATCTTCATCTCAGCCGGTGCCTCGGTTGTCTCCGTTGCCGCGGTCGTCGTCGTCTCTTCGCCGCCGCTCGCTGCAGCAGTCGTGGTGGTCGTTTCCTCGCCGCCGCTCGCTGCAACGGTCGTAGTCGTGTCGTCGCTGTCGCTGCTGCATGCCGCTGCGATGAGCGCCAGTGCCAGCACCAGGACGAATATTCTCATCTTCTTCACAATTTCCTCCTCCGACCCGATCTCATGCCCTGGCCAGGGGCGATCGGGCGATTGCTAGTAGGTGAATGGCCACGATTTCCAGTAGTTGCGTATTCGGATCCAGATGCCGAAGAGACCGAGCGGCTCGAAGATCAGGAAGCCGATCAAGAGCAGTCCGTACAACAGCAGATTGAACTGTCCGACGTTAAGGCCGGGAGACGTGCCGGGGAGCGTGGAGACGATCCCCGGATCGTTGAGGCCCGTTGAGACGAAGATGCCGGCGACCCAAGACAGGAGGCCGGTTCCCGACTCGGCGGTCGAAGCCAGCAGGCCGGTGAAGTCCTGCACGATTCTCGGCAGAAGGACAACGAACGCCGAACCGAGGAGAGTGCCGCTGACGGTGCCGATGCCACCGATGAGCAGAATCGCGACGAATTGGATCGACATGAACAAGGAGAACCCTTCAGGTACAAGACGGCCGACGAAGGCCCCGAGGATCGCTCCCGTGATCCCGGCGAACCCCGACGAGAGGGCGAACGCGAGCACCTTGTTCTTCGCATCGGCAACGCCCATGACCTCGGCTGCGATATCCCGGTCGCGGATCGACATGAAGGCTCGCCCTATCCGGGTCCGCTGGATGTTCTTCGCGATGACCACCGAGACGACTACGAACACCAGCAAGAGAAGGTACGTTTTGGCTTCGCTCGTCATCTCGATCCCGAACCACGAGCTATCGGTCGTGAAGTCAAGGAGCGGGGGACTCTCCTTCCAGATACGGAACTCGAAGCCCGGGAACTTCCGGCCGGCCTGGGCTCCGCCGGTGATGAATGGCAGGCTCCGGAAGATCCACTCGCCGATGAAGACCAGCCCGAGCGTCACGATCGCGAGGTAGATGCCCCGGACGCGCACGGCCGTCGGAGCGATGAGTGCACCGATCGCCGCGGCGACGATTCCTGCGGCAGGCAGCCAGATCCAGATGGGCAGCCCGAGACCCCAGGTCGACTCGCCGACCTCTCCACCGAGGACCGCAGCGGTATAGGCACCAATACCGACAAAGAACGCGTGGCCCAGGGAGACCTGGCCGGCGAGACCGGAGAGGATGTGAAGGCCGAGCGCCCCGATGGCAAAGATCGCAACCCGGCTGAGGATCTTGAGCCAGTCGTTGTCGGCAAGAAAACCGAGGCCGGGAATCACACCAAACGGGATGACGGCGAGCAGACCGAGGAACACGAAGGCCGCGATCTTCTGGGTCCACGTTGGCAGCAGCGACATCTCCGACGAGTACGAAACGTAGAGGCGGGGACGAGTCCTCATACGCGCCGAATCTCTTCCGTTCCGAACAACCCGTAGGGGCGCACGAGCAGCACCACGAACATGACGAGGTAGGGCATCACACCTGAGAAGCCGAGGCCGAGGAATGACCAGGTCGCACCCGTGATGTATGCACCGGCATATGACTCGGCGAGTCCGATGATGAATCCGCCGACGACGGCTCCTGTGATCGAGTCGAGCCCACCGATGACGATCGCAGGCAGCGCCCGGAAGGCAAAGAACGCCGTGGTGTTGCCGACGCCAATCGACGAGCGGGGGAACAGCGACGAGAAGACGCCGGCGGCGGCAGCAAGACCCGCACCGATCGCCCACGCGATCGCGAAGATCCGGCCTGCGCTGATGCCCTGCGCCATCGCCGCTTCCTGATCGAACGCCGTGGCCCGCATGGCCACCCCGTAGCGGGAGCGAAAGAACAACGCGATACCGACCAGACAGATGATCGTCACAATGACGGTCGCGATCTCAGACTTCGCGACGACCGCCGGCCCGATGTTGACGATGTCTGCTCCCCACGGATCGCCGAGCGGCCGCGGGTTGGCGCCAATGAAGTCGTCGGTGATCGTTCGGATGACGATGTCGAGAGCGATCGTGATCATCACTACCGAGAACAGCGGTTCGCCGATCATCGGGCGAATTGCGAGCCGCTCGAGAACGAGACCGACGGCGGCGGTAATCAGGACTGCAACGAGCGCCGAAAGGATCCATTGCACGGTGGTCGGCAGGAAGGTCGCATAACGCCCGGGGAAGTTGATGACGGTGGCGAGGTACGCGGCGAAAAACGCTCCCAGCGCGGCGATCGCACCATGGGCGAAGTTGAGGACCTGCGTTGCCTTGTAGATGAGGACAAGACCGAGGGCGAGCAAGGCGTAGATAGCCCCCAGGGCGACGCCGCTCGCCGTCGCGTTCGCAAACTTGTCGGCGGCCTCCTGGCCGCCGGCCTGTGCGAAGACGAGGAGATCGAGCATCACGATCCGTACATCTCCGTGACCAGGTCGGAGAACGTGTCCTCCATCGTCTTGCGCTTGATCTTCTGCGTGGCCGTTAACTCGCCATCTTCGTGGTCAAGCTCTTTGGGGATCATCCGGAACTTCTTGATCTGCTCGACCCTGGCGAAGCTCTCGTTGGTTTGGTTGACGAGGCCTTGCATCAGCTCGATGACTTCGGGTTTCTCCGACAGATCCCGATACGTCGTATATGGGATCCGCTTCGACAGCGCCCAATTCCCGACGACGTCGTATTCGATTGCGATCAGGGCCGTCAGGAATTTCCGCCCGTCGCCGATGACCATCGCTTCCTTGATGAACGGCGAGGTCTTGAGACTGCTCTCGATCTCGGACGGAGAGATATTCTTCCCGCCGGACGTGATGATAATGTGCTTGATACGGTCGATGATCTTGAGATGGGTTTCGTCAACCCACACGCCGACGTCGCCGGTCATCAACCACCCGTCGTCGGTGAAGATTTCGGCCGTCGCCTCTGGATTGTTCCAGTAGCCGAGGAAGTTCCCGCCGTGCTTGGTCTGGATCTCACCGGTCTTCTCGTCGAGGCGAAGTCCCGCACCCGGGTACGGTTCACCCACGGTCCCTACCTTGTTCCGACCGTGGAAGTTGAGCGTCGCAACGGCGGCGTTCTCGGTCATCCCGTACAACTCGACCATCGGGACACCGAAGCCCATGAAGAACTCGATGACCTCCGGTGCGATGGGTGCGGCACTCGTCCCGGCCCATCGGCAGCGTCGGAGTCCGACACGTTCCTTGAGAGCACGGAACATCAGCGGGTTGCCGACCCAGTAGGCGAGACGGGCACCGATCGTGAAGTTGCCATCGTTCTTGACGCGGCTCCGGCCGATGTAGGCGGCAAGTTTGTAGCCGAGCGTGTTCACGAGCCGTTTCAGGAATGACGCGTCGTCCAATTTGATGAGGATCGTGGCGTGGATCTTCTCCCAGATGCGCGGCACCGCGAAGAACAACGTCGGCTGAATCTCCTGGAGGTTGATCTGCACGGTCTCGATCGACTCGGCGAAGTTGAGCACCACGCCGGATGAACACATCGTCCAGGTCGACATGATCCGTTCTGCAATGTGCCCGAGCGGGAGGTAGGTGAGAACCATGTCGTGAGGACCGGGCATCGTGCCGTCGGCAGTGCGGTCTTCGGCAAGGATGAGGTTCTCGATCGCAAAGGTGGCGTTCTCGTTGCTGAGCATCGCCCCCTTCGGCGGCCCGGTCGTCCCCGACGTGTAGACCAGCGTGACGGTGTCATCCGGACGGGCTTCAGCCATGGTCGCGGCGACGGTGCCGGGATGCTCCTCGCGATGCGCTCGGCCGAGTTCCTTGAAATCTCCCCAGAACATGAGGCGATCGTCGTCGTACGAGCGGAGACCGCGCGGTTCGAGGTAGATGATCGTTTTGACATTTGGAAAGGCGTCCGGACCCGCCTCAACCACTTTGTCGACCTGTTCCTGGTCTTCGGCAAGGTGGACCTTTGCACCGGAGTCGTTGACGAGGTACTGAACCTCGGTCATCGGATTGGTCGGGTACAACCCTGTCGACATCGCCCGGATGGCAACGGCTGCCAGGTCGACGATCACCCATTCGGGACGGTCTTCGGAGTGGATGGAAACGACGTCGCCGCGTTGCATTCCGAGAGCGAGCAGCCCGTGTGCTGCGATGACGATCTCTTCCCAAAGCTCTGACCAGGTCCGCTCCTGCCAGATTCCTAAATCCTTGTCACGCATCGCAACGGAGTCGGGGGTGGAGTGGGACCGCTCGCGGACCATCATGGAAACGGTGCGGTATGCACCGGAGAGATAGGGTTCACCCACGCGTTCGAGCGTCGTCGTCACCGCTCCGCTCCCTCCCGATAGTCGGATGCCGCGGTACTTTAGAGGTTTGAACAGGTGCCTGCCTCGGCCACGGGCCGGCGCGGTGCACACCCGGCATTGCCAACCCCGTATGCAGCGCCCACAACTCGCGGTTCACGAGGTGCTCCATTCCGCGGGCCCGCGGCGCCGCAGGCGGGGACACAAACCCTGGGTACGCGGCGTTAGTCGGGTTGGCGTCCGACGACCATCTCTGCGGCCTCGCGGACCGAAGGGTTGCGGTCTCTCGCCGCCGCGCGAATCGCCGGTTCGACGGCCGAGTCGTCGAAAACGGTCAGAGCAACGACCGCGCGCCGCCGGACCTGGGGTGGAGCGGCAGCGACGAGTTCGAGCAGTGTCGCCAGCGCCGCTTCGTCCCCGATCGCTCCGAGCGCTGCGACCGCCGCCTCCCTGCCCGCCCGGTCTCCTTCGGTCGACGCCAGCTCAATGAGCCACGGCACCGCCGACGGATCGCGACGCTCACCGTACGCCGTAGCGATCGCCTCGACGACGCGGGGATCGTCATCGTGGCGGCCGCGTACGAGAACATCCGCGCACTCCACTCCAGTGCCACCGAGAGCCTCAGCGGCCATCGCTCGAACCGCACCGTCTTCGTCTTCGATGGCGAGGCGGCAGATCTCATCAACCGAGTCGCCGCCGAGGCCGGAGGCAACACACGCCGAGATCGCGAGTCGCCGCACTGCCGCTTCCTCGTGGCTGAGATACGGCAGCGGATCGTCGAGCAGTCGGACCAAGACCTCCCGATCGGCATCCCGGGTTGCGTCACGAGTGATGGAGGTCCTCCCTCACCCATTCGGCACCGCCCGGCCAGTGTTCCTTCTTCCAGATCGGCGCTCGAGCCTTGACCTCGTCGATGAGATAGCGTCCCGCTTCGAACGCGTCACCCCGGTGTGGTGACGAGACGGCGACGGCGATCGAGATTTCACCGACTCTCAGTTCGCCGACGCGATGGATCGCGGCCACTCTCAATACCGGCCAGCGGTCACGTACTTCGGCAACGACCTCCGCGATCTTGTCAACGACCTGTTCGTCGTAGGCCTCATACTCGAGGTGCGTGACGTCGGTCCGTCCCGGCGAGTGATCACGCACGGTCCCAACGAACAGCACGACCGCACCGGCCTCCGGTGCGGAGACCGCAGCGACAATCGCGGAAGGATCGACCGGATCGGGTGATACGGCGATCAGATCTGACTGCGGGGATAGGTGGTGTGAGGGCATACAATCGACTCCGTGGACGACATTACCCATGGCAATACACCAGAGCCACCGGAGGCTCGGCCGGATGACTCGGGACCGGGGTCGTATCTGACCCCATGGAACGTGCCGCCGGTCGCTTCGCAGCGGGTCCCCGAACCCGTGGAACGTCAAGCACCCGAGACGGAGACCCGCGGGCACATCTCGACCGGTGTGGTCGCCTTCATCTCCGCGGTACTCGGCGCCGCCGCCGTCGTCGGCATTCTCGCCCTCCTGGGCCTGTTCTCAACCGACACGGTCGTGGCAGCAGCACCGACAACCACAACTCCTGGAACCACCGTGGTCCAGCAGGTCACCAACGAGATCATCGCCAACGGCGGGGATCTCGATGTCGCCGAGGCTGTCGCCGTCAAGGTCCTTCCGTCCGTCGTGACCGTCGAAGTCGGCACTCTCGAGGAAAGCGTCCTGACCCTCACAGGGAGCGGCTCGGGCGTCATCCTGGACGAGGGGTACATCGTCACCAACCACCACGTGATCGAGGACGCGACCGTGGCACGGATCGTGCTCGAGGACGGACGCACATACGACACCGAGATCGTGGGCAGCGACTCGTACACCGATCTCGCCGTGCTGAAGGTCGACGTCCAGGACCTTCCGCCGATCGACTTCGGATCGACGGACGATCTGACGATCGGACAGTTCGCCGTTGCCGTCGGGAACCCGCTCGGTCAGGTCGGCGGCGCCTCCCTGACCACCGGTGTGATTTCGGCACTGGCCCGCACGGTCGAATTCGGCGATCAGGCGGCGCTGTACGGGATGCTCCAGACCGACGCGCCCATCACCTCGGGATCGAGCGGGGGCGCCCTCGTGGACGCCCAGGGAAGCCTCATCGGAATCACATCGGCCATCGGCGTGGGCCGCGGCGGCGCCGAGGGCATCGGATATGCAATCCCTGTTGAACTCGTGCGACGCATCACCGACGAGATCATCGAGACGGGAACGGTCCGCCATAGTTTCATCGGCATCATCGGCACCGACTACGTCGAGACGGCGGACGATGGTGCTCTCACTCCGTCCGGCGCCGAAATCGTCCAACTCTGGGATGGCGAAGAGGGATCTGCCGCAGGAGAAGCGGGGTTCGTGGCAGACGACGTCATCGTTTCGGTCGAAGGAGCTGCGATCACAACGATGGAGGACCTCGTCGTTGTGCTCCGTCTCTATCACGTGGGGGATGCGATCGCAGTCACCGTGCTACGGGATGGAGAGTCGATTGCCGCCGGTCTGATTCTGGACGAGCGGCCGGAGGATCCTGCACCGATCATCGACGAAGAGACCCCCGGTGGCGGGTGATCTTCCGTTCAGCGGTGACGGCGATGACCTCTTCGCCCAGATGTTCCGCATGTTCCAGTCGTCGGGACCGGTCAACTGGAAGCTCGCGCGGGAGTTGACGAAGAACCTCGCAGGAGAGCGCGAACCGATCGAGCCAAGCATCGCAGAGGAGTACCGGGAACTCGCCCATGTGGCCGAGTTGCGAATCCAGGCCACGGCGGACTTGCCGGCACCGTCCCCAGGAGAGCTCAATCCCACGGACCGTGCAACCTGGGCCCTGGACAACGAACAGACCTTCCGCATCCTCATCGAGCCCCTCGGAGACAAACTCACCGGCGGCTTCGGACAGCTCCCGGGCGCCGAATCGTTTGGCCAGATGGGAGCAATACTGCAGCCGCTCGGTCCGGCGCTTCTCGGCATGCAGGCCGGCACGATGGTCGGGTTCATGGCTCACCGTGTCCTGGGTCAGTTCGACACCGGGATCCCGGCTGTCGACCACGACCAGCCGTATCTGATTGTTCCGAACGTCGAGGCATTCGCGTTCGAGGCGGCGGTCGATCCGCGCCAGGTCCGATTGTGGGCCGCACTTCACGAGATGCTCTTCCATCGGCTCATGAAGATCGAGTGGCTCCGAGGCCACTTCGTATCCGTGGTCGCGGCCTTCTACGAGACCGTCGAACTCGATCTATCCGATGTTATGGGCCAGATCGGTGCTCTCGAAGACCCGGACCGGATCCGTGAACTGCTCGGCGAAGAAGGAGCCTCGGCTCCCGCTCTCTTGAAGGGCACGTCGGATCCGGAGCGCCTCGCGTCGATCCAATCGTTCACCGCGTACATCGAAGGTTACGGCGACTACCTGGTCCGGAAGGCCGGAGCCGATGTTCTGCCGGATCTCGATCGAATCGAGGCGGCGAACGCCCGCCGTCGATCCGAGCCCGACCAGACCGAGCAGTCGCTCCAACAGGTGATCGGTCTCGAGCTTCAACGGCATCGAGCCGGCGACGCCGCCGCGTTCTGCTCCGAAGTCGAGCAACGGTGGGGCGAGTCTGCGCTCGAGCGTGTGTGGGAAGAGCCCGAGAACCTCCCGAACCTGGCCGAACTGACGGACCCGGTCGGATGGGCAGCGCGAGTGTTGATGGATATCTTCGAGAGCTGAGTAGTGGCTTACCGGTGAGATCACTCCTACTCCCCTACTCAGCTACTCCGCTACTCCGCTACCGAAACTGCTTAGATTCAGAGGTACGCGTTCCAAGGAGAATCTCCATGTCCGCCACCGTCGGATCCGCCGCTCCCGCCTTCTCTCTCACCGACCAGGACAAGAACACGGTCACCCTCGATGATCTCAAGGGCAGGAAGAGCCTGATCGTCTTCATCCCGTTCCCGTTCACCGGCTACTGCGACGACGAGGGCTGCGCAATCCGCGATCAGCTCGCGACCCTCGCCGATCTCGATGCCAATGTCGTCATCATCACCTGCCACGCGGTGCCCGTGGCAAAGAAGTGGTCCGACGAGAACGGCTTCACTTTCCGCGTCCTCTCCGACTTCTGGCCACACGGCGTCGTGGCCATCGCCTACGGAGCGTTCAACGATGCCGTCGGTGGGGCGAACCGCATGACGTTCGTCCTCGATGAGGACGGAATTGTCCGCTCCATCATCGATAGCGGTTCTCTCGGCACGCCGCGCGAGTTCGAACAGTATGTCACGGCGCTTGGCCAGATCGGCTAGCAAGACCACCGGGAGATGTCGATGACCGAGAGTCTCCGAGAGCAGACCGAACGACAAGGCAAGGCCTCAGTCTTCATCGGGATCACCCTCGCCGTGATCGCCGCCATCCTGGTGTCGATCGCGGTCGACACGTACTGGCTGCACGACCGGGTATTCGACACCGACAATTTCGTCGAGAGCCTCGCTCCCCTCCCGAAGGATCCGGCCATCTCGACCGCGATCGCTGTGCACGCGGCCGAGGCGCTCGATCAAGGCACGGCCATCGAGCAGCGCGTGGCCGACGCCCTCCCGGAGCAACTCGGATTCCTCACGCCGAAGTTCGTGGAGTTCACACAGGAGTTCGTCTTCGAGACGACGAAGCAGCTCGTTGAATCCGACGCGTTCACGAAGGTGTGGACGGCCGGGCTCACAGCAACGCATACCGCATTCATCGGAGTCCTCGACGGTGACATCGCCACGACCGAGAGCGGATATGTCGGAGTCGATCTCGACGGCGCTGCCGGACTCGTTCTCGATCGTCTCGAAGAACGCGGCGCCGATCTCTTCGCCGATATCGAGACTTCCCTCGGCGAGGTCGTCCTGATCCAGGCCGACCTGCTCGCGGCCCCGCGCACGGTTGTGGGCATGTTTCACACCGCAGTGTGGGTCTTTCCGCTCGCGGCGCTGATCCTTATCTTGATCGCCGTCTTCATAGATCGCGACCGGCTGAGGCCGGTCCAATGGTTCGGCTTTGGATCCGCCATCACGATCCTCCTCAGCCTCGCGGTGCTCCGCGGCGCCATCAACGCTGCGGGAACCACCATCGAGAGCGACATCGACCGCGCCGCAGCCGATGTCATTTGGAACGCCCTCCTCGACGGCTACGTGCTGATCAGCGCAATCGTGGGTTTCGCAGCCCTGGCAATCGGACTAGGCGCCCTCTTGTGGCGTCGCAAGTCAACAGGCAACAGGCAACAGGCAACAGGCAACAGGCAACAGGCACTGAAGACTGGCTGATCTACTGATCTACTCGTCAAGTCGATACTCGGCATCCGCCACGACTAGCATCCCGGCCCGAACAACCCGTCGCGGGAGACGCCCTCGACTACCCGCCCGCCAATCGGACAACGATATTGACGTCTGACCACGAGTCCGATCAGATACCAGAGGAGATCGTCGCAGCGCGCCGGCGCCGGATGCCCGGGTGGGCAAGACTGCTCCTCGTTCTCGGCTTGCTCTACCTGTTCCTCGTCGGCGTCCGTTTGCTCGAGGGTGGCATAAAGGGCGCTACCGGCGGCGCCAGCGAGAGCCTCTTCGACGGCATCACGAACCCGCTCGCGGCGCTCGCGGTCGGAATCCTGGCCACCGTCCTCGTCCAATCGTCTTCGGTCACAACAGCGACGATTGTCGCCCTCGTCGCCGCAGGCAGCCTCCCCATGGAGGCCGCCATTCCGATGATCATGGGGGCGAACATCGGCACGACCGTCACGAACACGCTCGTCTCGTTGGGCCACGCCAGACGATCCGAGGAATTCCGACTCGCGTTCACTGCGGCAACGATGCACGACTTCTTCAATGTGCTCGCCGTCGCCATCATCCTCCCCCTTGAACTGCTCTTCGGGGTCCTCTCCAAGCCAGCGGCCGCCATGGCGGAGGCGTTCGCAGGAAAGGTGGGCGGGGGCAAGTTCGACAGTCCGATCAAGGGCGCCGTCAAGTGGGGTACCGATCACATCGAATCCGTCCTCCAGTTCATCACCGACAACGAGAAGGCCCTCGGCGCCCTGATGCTCATCGTCGGCCTCGCCACCATCTTCCTCACGCTGACGTTCATCACCAAGAACATGAAGATCCTCATCGCCACCAGGATCGAGCGGTCGCTCAATGTCGCACTCGCCAAGAGCGGATTGATCGGCATGGCCGTCGGGATGCTCATCACGATGGCGGTCCAGTCATCCAGCATCACGACATCAATCCTGATCCCGCTCGTGGCGTCGGGTCTTCTGCTGGTCCGGAACGCGTACCCCATCACGCTGGGAGCGAACGTCGGCACGACGATCACGGCACTCCTCGCGGCCTTCGCCGCCGGGACGGTGGACGGACTCACGATCGCGCTCGTGCACCTGTTGTTCAACGTGCTCGGGATCCTGATCCTCTACCCGATCCCGAAGATCCGGGGAGTGCCCATCGCACTGGCCAGCGGTCTTGCCGGTCTCGCGATGAACCGCAAATGGGTGGCCGTGGCATGGGTGGCAGGAGCGTTCGTCGCGCTGCCGATTCTGATTATCTTGATCACATAGGAGGTCGACATGGTGTTCCAGTTCTTCAAAGGAGGCGACTCGACCATCGACGAGGTGGAGACCACGCTCGTCCAGATGGTGCTCGACGGTCGCGACGTCTTCGACACTGCCATGGAAGCGTTGTTCGGAGGCGGGAGGTCGAAGGAGACGAAGCAGGAACTCAAGTCGACCGACCGCGGCATCAACACGGCCCAGCGCGACGTCCGGCGGGAGTTGATGATCCATGCGTCGCTACACGACACTGTCGATCTCCCTCTGGTGCTCGCCTACATGAGCACCGTCAAGGACGTCGAGCGGATCGGCGACTACTCGAAGAACTTCTACGATCTTGTGAAATACGGTGCCGACTTCGAGAACGCACCAGACCATGACGAACTCGCCGGCTACCGCGACCGCGTCTCGACACTCCTCGACGATGCTGCTACAACGTTCAAGGCTCGCGATGCCGATCGGGCCCGTGAACTGATCGCTAAGGCCGATGTGTTCCTTAACGAGTACGACACCCAGGTTAAGGTCGCATACCAGTCGACCGGTACACCGAGCGACGCCGTCTCCCGGGCGCTGTACTACCGATTCTTGAAGCGCATCACCGCTCACGTCATGAACTTCCTGACGTCGATGGTGCTGCCGGTCGACCGACTCGACTACTACGACGAAGCGAAGGACGACCGCGAGTAGCGCGGTTCGAGGTCGACTCCCAACCACTAGCGTCGGGGCATGGATTTCTCCCACAACACCCGCACGCTTGAGTACCTCGAACGGCTCCAGTCATTCATGGACGAACGGGTCTATCCCGCCGAAGCGATCCAGGAGGAGCAGGTCGCGACACAGGGAAGCCGGACCGAGGCGACCCCGGTGCTCCGCGAACTCAAGACCGAAGCCCGCTCCCGTGGATTGTGGAACCTCTTCCTCCCCGATCCCGAGTTCGGACCCGGACTCAAGAACGTCGAATACGCACCGCTTGCCGAACTCACGGGCCGCAGCCTCGAACTTGCACCGGAGGCGGTGAACTCCTCGGCACCCGACACCGGAAACATGGAGGTGATCCACGGTTTCGGCACGAAGGCACAGAAGGAGCGGTGGCTCCTCCCTCTTCTCGACGGTGAGATCCGGTCCTGTTTCTCCATGACCGAACCGGCCGTTGCCTCATCCGATCCCCGCAATCTCGAATCGACGATCATCCGCGACGGGGGCCATTACGTCGTCAATGGAACGAAGTGGTGGTCAACGGGCGGCAACTCGTCGGACTGCAAGATTGCCATCGTCATGGGGATCACGAACAAGGAGGCACCACCGACGGATCGGTATTCGATGATCCTCGTCCCGAGCGACACACCGGGCGTCGAGGTGCTCCGTGACGTCCCCGTGTTCGGCTATCACGACCGCGGCGGACACGCCGAGATCCGCTACCACGAGGTCCGCGTCCCCGCGTCGAACCTGATCGCTGGAGAGGGCGCCGGGTACATGATCGCTCAGGCGCGGCTCGGCCCTGGTCGGGTGCATCACACCATGCGGGCGATCGGAATGGCCGAACGGGGGCTGGAGTTGATGGTGGCCCGGGCGAAGGAGAGGGAAGCATTCGGTGGCCCGATCGCGCGCCAAGGTGTCGTCCAGGACTGGATCGCCGAATCTCGGTGGCGCATCGACCAGGCCCGCCTCCTCGTTCTGCACACGGCATGGAAACTCGACACCGTCGGAAACCGCGAGGCCCGCAGGGAGATCTCGGCGATCAAGGTCGTTGTTCCGCGTATGACATTGTGGGTGCTCGACAAGGCCATCCAGGTCCACGGAGGAGCAGGTGTCTCGGATGACACACCCCTCGCCCGCATGTGGGCCGCGGCAAGAACCCTCCGGATAGCGGACGGTCCGGACGAAGTGCATCAGATGGTGATAGCGAGACGAGAGATCGGAAGGTAGCTGCTAGCTGCAAGCTCCAAGTACCGAGAAGAGTCTTGTGTCTTGAAGCTTGTGTCTTGAAGCTTCAACCAAACAGCCGGTTCCACAGCCGCTGCATCCAGCCGTCCATGCCCGGTCTCGGCAAGAATGCGAGAACTTCTTCGAGGTGGTCGGGGGGCAGGTCGCCGACGAGAGCGACGGCCATACCGGGAGCGTTCCACAGCACCCAGAGACTTGTCGGATTGATGACCCGTACGTAGGTGTGCCCCCCGACTGGGTACGGGAGATCATCTTCGATTACACCCTCCCAGTCCACACGACCCTTGGTTGTGAACACTGAGAATGAGAACAGGCCATCGGTGTAGAACGCCTGATGGGCACCTTGTGGCCCGGCGTAGACGTCGACCAGTTGGTATCCGGCGGCGTTGACCGGGAGGCCTGCTTGCTCCACCGGCAGCATCATCTCGTAAACGCGTTTGTCGGTCGTCGCCATCTCGGAATCGACCGATACCGAAAACTCGACCATCGAGGAGTATCGAAACACGGTGCCGTCGTCCGAATACACCTCGGTCGCGACCGGCGCGGAGCTTGACTCGTCGACGATCATCCGCATCCGTAGGAAGCCCGATTCCGTGACTTCGAGCACGTGTGCCCGTCGCCCGAGATACTCCGTCGCGCCGCCCGATGAAACGGCGTAGCGAGGGACAATATCGGGGTGTATCGCACCGATGAACGAGAGCGCCGTTTCGGTCGGCCCGGCGACGTGCA
>CAXMQO010000061.1:0-41545 GCA_964195515.1 uncultured Saprospiraceae bacterium
CGCCGGAATTTACGGCGATGACGATGACGATGACCACGGCAACGGCAGCAACAAGGATCCACGGAAGCCACTTCCGTAGGTTGTCGTTCATTGTTTTGCCTCCAGAATGAATCACCCTAGATAACCAGGAACCCCGAGCGAGTGCCGGGGTGGACAAGAAGATAGGCAGGAAACCCCATATTGTGCAAGGGAAAGGTCAGATACGACACATGAGATAGGAGATACGAGACGCCGGATGCCGGACGCGAGGAGTGTCCGCCGGCGACCGATCCTCGCAAGCAGACAACCGGCGCCCGAGGTTCCACGAGTCCGGCATAATCCCCTCATGACCGATCATTCTGAATCCCATGTCGGACGCAGTGGACGTCGCCTCACCGCGTCGGTCACCGACCTCGACGTCGTTCGCCAGCGGGCCCTGCTCATTGGGTTGGTACGCGACGGTGGCGGAGTTGCAGAAGGAGACCGGAGCCTCGGCGAACTCGAACTGCTCACCGACACGGCGGGCTCGGACCCGGTTGAAGCAGTACTCGTCCGACGCGGTCGACCGGATCCAGCAACGTTCATCGGGAAAGGCAAGCTCTCCGAACTAGTCGCAGAGTCGCACATGCTCGATATCGACGTGGTCGTATTCGACAACGAACTCTCGCCGGCTCAACAGCGCAATCTCCAGCAGGCGTTCGAGTGCGACGTCGTCGACCGGGTCGCTCTGATCCTCGACATCTTCGCTCAGCACGCTCACACCCACGAGGGTCGTCTCCAGGTGGAACTCGCCCAGCACCGCTACCGCCTTCCCCGTCTCCGCGGCAAGGGGGTAGAGCTCTCCCGGCTCGGCGCCGGGATCGGGACTCGGGGCCCCGGAGAGACCAAGCTCGAGACCGACCGACGTCGGATCCTTGACCGGATCTCCAAGATCGAGCGGGAACTGAAGGAAGCGAGCCGGTCGCGAGATACGAGGGCGAAGTCTCGGAAACGCTCAGGCCTCCCCATGGCCGCCATCGTGGGTTACACGAACGCCGGGAAGTCGACGCTCTTCAACCGCCTTACCGATGCACACGTCCTCGTCGAAGACCGTCTCTTCGCGACGCTCGGATCCACGGTTCGCAGGCTCGACCTACCCGATGGGCACCGCGCCCTGATGTCGGACACGGTCGGCTTCGTCCGGAGACTCCCACATGAACTCGTCGAAGCTTTCCGCTCAACACTCGACGAAGCCGCCGAGGCGGATCTGCTCGTTCACGTTGTTGATGCCGCCGATCCCGATCCGGACGGACAGATCGCAGCCGTTCGCGATGTACTCAACGAGATCGGGGCAGCAGAGATCCCGGAGATCCTCGTTTTCAACAAGATCGACGTGACAGAGCCGGCCGTCGTTCAGAGACTCCTCACCGTCTACGAGGGGTCCGTCGCGGTATCTGCACTGACCGGTAAGCACACCGACGGCGTCACCGCAGCGATCGTCGACAGCCTCGAAGCCGTCACCACCACGGTGGATCTCCTGATCCCGTACGATCGTGGGGACCTCGTCGCGACGCTGCACAATGTCGGTGAAGTCCTCAACGAGCAACATGCCGAAGCGGGAACCGAGATCACGGTGCGCCTCCCCGGCCCAACGGCAGAGAGATTCGCCGACTTCAATCGGTAGCAACGGGGGACCGCCTACTTGTCCCCTATCCCTGTTTGCTGTCGTCTACATTTGCCGTCGTCTACAAGATCTTCGCTGCGTACTCGGCCAGGGGGCTTCGCACCGTTCGATCCAGCGTGACGTGACCGAACAACGGGTTCCCTTTGAACTTCTCGATCATGGCGGCCAACCCGCCGAACGGTGACACGTACGGATTGTCGACCTGGGTCAGATCGCCGCAGAACACGACTTTGGAATCGGCTCCCATCCGGGTCAGGATCACCTTGAGCGTCGGGAGTTCGAGATTCTGCGCCTCATCGACGATCACGAGTTCACCGGTGATCGATCGGCCACGGAGGTAGGTCACGGCGGCCATCTCGAGAACGTCATGGTCGAAGAGCTCTTCAACCGTGTCGCGAACCGAGCCTTCCGACCGCCCGAAGAGGGCATACAGGTTGTCGTACACGGCAGCCATCCACGGCTCGAGCTTCTCGCCGAGATCGCCGGGGAGATATCCGACCTCCTGCCGTCCCACCGCCACGAGCGGCCGGTACACAGAGACCCTCCGGTAACGACCAAGTTCGAGCACTTGCTCGAGTGCCGCGGCGAGAGCAAGGAACGTCTTCCCCGTTCCTGCCATGCCCATCACCGAAACAGCCGCGACATCCGGGTCCATCAGGAGATCAAGGGCGAACGCCTGGCGCATGTTCTTCGACTCGATCCCGAACGCGCACCGAGTGCCGGGGACCCGCGTGATCACCGTTCGCGCACCGTCATCAACGACCCGCCCGAGACCGGACTGAGATCCGGGCCCGTGAAGGACGACGAATTGATTGACGACAAGATCTGAACTCTCGACGACGACCTTCCCGCTGCCGAAGAGTTCGTCGACGGTGTCGCCTGCAACGTCGATCTCCGCGACGCCGCTGTACGACTCATCGACTTGCACCGTGTCATCTCGGTAGTCCTCGACCGGGACACCGAGCTGGGCTCCCTTGATGCGGAGCGCCGCGTCCTTCGTGACAAGCACGGCGGGCACTCCGCCGTCGACAAGATTGAGGCATGTTGCGAGGATGCGGTGATCCGCAGTGGATGGGTCGAGGATGTCGGGGAGGCGGTCCGACGTGATCCCGTTCAGTTCGATCCTGAGTGACCCTCCGCCCGGGAGATCAGTTGGCGCTGCCAGTCCGCCGGACTCAGATGCGCCGAGGCTCTCCAGCAGCCGGATCGCCGACCGTGCATTCGCCCCCACCTCGTCCATTCGCGACTTCTGCCGGTCGAGTTCCTCGACGACAACGAGCGGAAGCACTACGTGGTGTTCGTCGAATCGGAGCGGAGCGTGGGGGTCGGCTAGGAGGACGCAGGTATCGAGGACGTAGTTGGTGGACGTCAAAGGGCCTCGCTCTCGCGGCGTATGTGTTCCATGAAGCGTCGCCGAGCGATCCCAGGATCACAAGGACCCGCCGGAATGGTCCGACCGGATGTCGTAGCCTGAGGCCGAACGAGAGGAGAGCACATGAAGGTCGCCGTCGTCGGAGCGGGCTCGTGGGGAACAACGGTCGCCTCGATGTTGGCTCCAAGAACCGACACCGTTCTTTGGGCGCGTCGACCCGAGTTGGTCGAGCAGATCAACGAGGGCGCAAACCCCGACTATCTCGCCGGCTTCGCGCTCCCGAGCGCACTAGCGGCAACGACCGATATCGAAACCGCGATCGCCGGTGCCGATGCGATCGTCATGAGCGTCCCGTCACATGGGTTCCGTTCCGTACTCGAACAAGCCTCCGAGACCATCGCCTCGGAGACACCGATCCTCTCGCTCTCGAAAGGGATCGAGGAGTCATCGCTGATGCGCATGACCGAGGTCATCTCCGACGTGCTTCGTAACCACAACCATTCGCGCATCGGCGTCCTCACGGGACCCAACCTCGCCCGCGAGATCATGTCCGGTCAGCCGGCGGCCACGGTCATCGCCATGAAGGATCACCGCACGGCGGTTGACCTCCAGGCCGTGTTCATGGGTCCTCTGTTCCGCGTCTACACGAACCCCGACGTGGTCGGTGCAGAGAGTGCGGGAGCGCTCAAGAACGTCATGGCAATCGCTGCAGGAATGGCGGAAGGTCTTGGCTTCGGACTCAACACCGTCTCGATGCTGATGACACGCGCTCTCGTCGAGATGTCGAGACTCGGCGTCGCGATGGGAGGACGTCCTTCCACGTTCGCCGGCCTCGCGGGTATGGGCGACCTCATCGCCACGTGTATGTCGAGCGAGAGCCGAAATCACCGAGTCGGCCTCGGCCTCGGACAAGGCAAGACGATCAACGAGATCGTCTCGGAGATGAGTATGGTGGCCGAAGGGGTCAAGTCAACGAAGGGAATCCTCGCCCTGGCCGACCGGTACGCCATCGAGATGCCGATCGCGGAGCAGGTCGGCCGCGTCCTCTACGAAGACGCCTCGGTCCCGGAAGCGATCGCAACGCTCATGGGAAGATCAGCGAAGCCTGAATAGGTAGCCGGGTAGCCGCGTAGACCGGTACTGATCTACTGATCTACTGGTCTACTCCCAACTGGACGATTGAACACCGCTCTCTCCGCCTCCACGGCATCGCGACACACACATCCTTCCCAGTGGTCGTTCACCAAACCCATTGCCTGCATCAACGCGTAGGCAGTCGTCGGTCCAACGAACGAAAACCCGCGTCTCTTCAGGTCCTTCGCAAGGGCTACCGACTCAGGAGTTGTTGCGTCCCAGGTCGGCGGTCGGGGCTCTGGCTCGAACGACCAAATGAGGGCACCGAGCGACCCGAACTCATCGACGACCTCGAGGGAGCGCTGGGCGTTGTTGATCGTCGATCGGATCTTCCCCTGGTGTCGCACGATGCCGGCGTCGCCAAGCATCCTGGTGACATCGACTTCGCCGTATCGGGCGACCTTCATGATGTCGAACTGCTCAAAGGCGTCGCGAAATGCCGGTCGTTTGCGGAGAATCGTGATCCACGAGAGCCCCGACTGGAACCCCTCGAGGCTCAGCTTCTCGAACAGCCGATTGTCGTCATCGACGGGCCGACCCCACTCGTCGTCGTGATACGAAAAGTAGCCGGAGGTCCCGTTGCCCCAACTACAGCGAGTTACCCCATCGACACCGACGTTGATGTTGTCCATGGAGGCCGACGCTACTCGACGCCGGACTCCTCATCCTTCCCAACGGCCCTGCGCTGGGCGGCGCGGCTATGGCGAAGCACGACCTCGATGAGTTCCTGGGCATAGTCCGGATCCATACCGTTGGCCGCGCCGTCATCGCGCACTTCGGCGATCAGCTCCGCTTCGCGGTCCGGGGAACGCATGGACAGATCACGCTGGGCCTTGATCCGAGCGATGTCGACCGAACTCCTCAACCGCCTGCCGAGGAGACGAATCACCTGACGGTCGATGCGGTCGATCTCGTCGCGCAGCGACGGGATCCCGAGCGCATCCATGAGTGTCGCGAAACCATCGGGATCGAGGTGGGAGCCATTGCCGGCCAGTGCGTTGGTCGGATCGGGATGGAACGGGACCATCAGTCCGTCAGCCCCCGCGCTGCGTGCCGCGAGTGCCAACGGCCGGATGAGCTCTGGGTGACCGACGACCGGCGACGGATCGACGATCACGGGGAGGTGGGACATACGCTGAACGGTCGGAATGGCGGTGATGTCGAGTGTCTCAGAGGTGCGGGGGTCGAAGCCCCTGCTCCCCCGCTCACAGAGGATCACAGCGTCATTGCCGGCGTCGAGCACGTACTCGGCGGCAAGGAGCCATTCGTCGATGGTCGCCGCTGACGCCCGGTGGATGATGACCGGCCGGCCGGCATCCCCGGCGGCTCGAAGGAGCACGAAGTTCTGCATGTTGTCCGGACCGACCTCGATCACGTCGACGTGGGCAGCGGCAAGTGCGACGTGATCCGGTTCGAGCACCTCGGTGCTTACCGGGAGTCTGGTCTCGCTGCCCGCGTGCTCGAGCATCCAGAGTGAATCGGGACCGAGGCCGCGGTACGCATAGGGAGACGAACCGGCGAGGAAGGTTCCCGCGCGAAGGATCGAGCCGCCGCGGTCCGCGACGATCCTCGCGGCAGCGAGGATCTGCTCTTCACTCTCGACCGCGAGAGGACCCGCTATCACCGGGTAGGAGCCGTCTCCGAACTTGACGGCCCGGATCGAGACGATCGTCGTCTCGATCCCCGGTCGCCGATGGCTTTTGAGGATGGGTTGTTCTGACATTGTTCTTCCGATCGGAGGACTCCGGGAACCACAAGACCCGGAGCCGTGGCTCCGGGTCTCAGTGGGGGTGTGTTGGTGTGTGGTGCCGCTACCGCCGTATCACGTCGACCCGGGCCTATGGCCCGGCGAACTGATACGTAAATCGATAGCGTGCGGTCACGAACGGAATCGTAACGGCTCATCGTCCGTCCGTAAAGCGCATCAACCGCTCGATCGGTTCCTACGAGTCGAGAGCAACGACCGCGGCACGAGCCAGGATCGGTGCTGCCGGCTCGAATCGAGCGAACCGATCATCCGACGTCTGACCGGCCGCGTACCGCGCGTAGATCTGCTCGATGATCACGGCGACGCGAAAGAGAGCGAGGCCCTCGTAGAACGGGAGGCGTTCAACGTCGAACCCGGTTGATACTGCGTACCGGTGGGCCACCTCCCGTTTGCTCATCACCGGCGCGAGCGGAACGCTGTGGCCCGCTAGCACTGCGTACGCCGGTTCGGCGGGATCAGCCCAGTACGCCACAAGTGTTCCAAGATCGACGAGAGGATCGCCCCGGGTCGCCATGTCCCAGTCGAAGACTGCCACGAGGGACCCCCGAGCATCGACCATCGTGTTGTCGAGTTTGTAGTCATTGTGGAGCAGGACCGTGCCCTGCGGACTCGGGATCGTCGACGCGAGAAGATCCGCTGCGCGATCCATGTCGCCTACCTCACGCGTCCTGGCGGCTTCCCACCGACGCAGCCAACCGTCGACCTGTCTTGCGACGAAGCCCCCGGGTCTCCCGAGATCAGCGAGGCCGACGGCGTCCGGCTCGACCCGATGGAGAGCAGCAAGACCGTCGACGACGTTCTCCGTGACCGATCGCTGCACCTCCTTGTCACCGCCGATCTCCGCGGGCCACTCGGATCGGACGACGAGACCATCCCGGCGCTCCATCACGAAGAACGGCTTCCCCATCACCTCTGGATCGTCGCAGTAGTGGTACGCCCGGGGTGCCGGCGAATACTCCTTCCAGAGCCGCGAGAGGACCTGGTACTCGCGCTCCATGTCGTGACTGCCCGCCGCCACCGGACCGAGCGGGGCACGCCGCAACACGAGCTCGGTGCGGTCGATACGGGCGAGGTACGTGAGGTTGGCAGCACCGCCAGGGAACTGAAGAAATTCGATGGGACCGGTGCCGATCAGATCACCAAGGTGTATTCGCAGAAACGCGGCGACGGCTTCTTCATCGAATCGCTCGTCGGGGCGAATCGGGCCGGCGTCGTTCACGCCACAGCGCCCCAGACGACGATCACCAGTACAACCGCGCCCACCAATGGCAGCAACACTTCGACAGCGTTTCTCACCCGGCCGACAAGTCGCCGCTCGGGATGCGTACCGAACTCCCGTGCGACGATCGCAGTCAGGCCTCCGAACACGAGGATCGACGCGACGATGAGCGCCACATTGTCGATCACGTCCGAGACACCGAACTCACCGAGAGCCAGCACATCGATCACAAGAGCAAGGAACACCCCGGCCAGATAACCGTTCGTGGCGGTGAAGTAACGCATCGCCATGTCCTGGTCGGAGCGAAGGCGCATCGCTCCGCCGATCAGCCATGCACCGAGCGCAACAACCGCGGCAAGGTAGATCCACCCGACCCACGGGACGAGCAGGAGTGATATGCCCACGGTCACGAAGCTGTAGAGCAGGATGTGATCGACCGTCATCTTCACGCCGACGACGCCGGGGAGCATCGGCACGCCGGCGGCCCGGTAGTCCTCGTCGTAGCGCATTGCCAGGGCCCAGAAGTGCGACGGGGTCCAGAAGAACACGATGGCGAAGAGGATCCACGCGGGCACCGCAAGTGATCCGGTCACTGCCGCCCAGCCGACCAGTGGGGGGACCGCGCCGGCAGCACCGCCGATGACGATGTTCTGCGTCGTCGATCGTTTGAGCAGCATCGTGTAGACAAACACGTAGAAGAGGAGGCCGGCCGTCGACAGTGATGCGGCGAGGAAGTTCGTCGTGGCATACAGCCACAAGAATCCAGCGATCCCGAGGACAATGCCGAAGGCTGTCGCGGCCTTCCTTCCAATCCGATCAGCTGGAATCGGACGACCTCGGGTCCGGCGCATCACCCGATCGATGTCCTCGTCCAACACCTGATTGATGACGTTGGCTCCGGCCGCCGACAGTGTCCCTCCGATGAGAGTGGTGAGAGCGAGCCACCATCCCGGCCATCCACGAGCCGCAAGGACCATCGCGGGAAGCGTGGTAGTGAGCAGCAGTTCGATGATGCGCGGCTTCGTGAGTTGCACGTAGGCGCGCACGGTGCCCCCGACGCTCCGCCGCCGCGGATCCGTGATGCGGACCGAGCCGCTCACGCCGCGCGCTCGACGGAACGATCTGCCGGTTGCTGCTCACCGAGTAATGAGGCGGAGAAGACCACATACACGATCCAGATCGCATCGGCGATCGCGAGATGGATCACCTGACTCTCGAGCGGGGCGGCAAGCATCACGTTGACCAGACCGACGAAGAACTGGAGGAAGATGAGCCCACCAGCGACGGTTCCGAATCGCTTCGTTCGGTCAGTTGCGGTTCCAATCAGACCCATGATGAGGTAGGCGACGCCGAAACCGACCGCGACGGCAATGATCGGATGGAAGATCCGAATCTGGAGCAGCCACGAAGCATCCCCGGAGAACTCCTCCGCCACACCGGAGAAGAAGCTGTCTGCCGGGTACAGCGAGTCGCTGAGGGCATTGAGCGCTCCGATTGCTCCGATGAACACGAGGCCGATGGCCCCAAGAGCGAGGCGACGGCGAGTCCCCGTATCAGCGGGAGTCAAGGGACCCGGGTTGCCGGATGACCACCAGGCGGTGAGCGTCAATGCTCCGACGAGGATGTACGTATTGATGAGGTGCAGCGGCACGATGATCATCCGACCGATCGACGCGTCCTGGTCGACCCAGCCGAAGATGACCAACGCGGCGCCGAGAACGGACTCGAAGAGGAGCAGACCAAGCGATGCCGCGGCAGCATTCCGCACTCGATTGCCCTTCTCATACAACCGTACCGCGAACACCAACAGCGCGATCACACCGAGGATCGCCAGGGCGCTGGTGATCCGGTGACTGAACTCGATCACCGTCTCCACGCCGGGATTCGCCGGGAAGAGCCGATCGGTGCACCGTGGCCACGACTCCCCGCAGCCGTCTCCAGAACCTGTTGCCCGGACGATCGCACCACCGAGTACCACGGCTACGTTGAAGACGAGCACCGACCACGCGAGCACCCGATACTTGCGGCGGCCGCTGTTGAGGGTTTCCACTATGCACTGGAGCATACCGATTGGCCGTCGCGCACCCCAAGGTGATTCCACGATCCGGACTGCGATACACGGGGTACGATTCGGGGATGAAGAAACTCATTCTCGGATTCCTGATTTTCGCCGCGGCGGCCGGTCTCGGTGTTGTTGCATACCGCACGATGACGGTCGAAGTCCCGGTCGACGATCAGAACTGACCTCACGCCGCAGGGCCTCAACGTTCGGGTCTTCGGTTCCGGTCGCCCGGTAGCAGCACTACACGGCTTCACGCTGACCGGCGCACAGTTCGCATCCGTCGAGAGTCGTCGCCTCGAGTTGCACGCCCCCGACCTCCCCGGCCACGGAAGGACCCAGGTCGATCCGATCGATGTCCCGACCACGGTCTCCGTGCTCGGTCACTGGCTGCGATCGTTCGACGATCCGCCACCACTGCTCGGCTACTCCCAGGGAGGACGCGTGGCACTCTTCGTCGCTCTCGAGTATCCGGATTTGGTCGATCGATTGATCCTGGTCTCAACGTCCCCTGGAGTGCAGGATGAGGCTGACCGGAAGGCTCGTCGCAGGAGCGATGAAGACCTCGCCGGACGCATCGAGACGATCGGTCTCGATGCGTTTCTCAATGAGTGGCTGGAAGGACGTGTCACCGGAACCTCCCATCACAGCGAGGAAGTACGTCGCACCGATCGATCCGTCCGCAACGACAACACGGCCGCCGGCCTCGCTTCAGCTCTTCGCTTTCTCGGCCAGGGCACCCAACCCTTCGTCGGAGACCGTCTCAACGAACTCGAAATGCCGGTGCTCACCATCTCGGGAGAACAAGACGAGAAGTATGAACGTCTGGCAAGCGCGATCGCCGCGTCGATACCCGACGGCCGGCATGTGTCGATCCCCGACGCAGGACACAACGTGGTCCTCGATGCCCCAAACGAGCTCGCAGCACTGGTCGCAGAGTTCTGTGAGCTCGACAGTCCGTAGCCGGCAGCTCTTCTGCCCCCCCCTGCGTCGTCGCTGGCGCTCCTCCGGGTCCCCCCGTCCTTCGGCCGGGGGGACAGTCTGAAAACACGGTCCGAGACGGATCAAACGCCTATCCGCGCGACCTTTCGGTACCGGGCCTTGCTCATAGCTCAGGGCTGGTAGCTCCGCTACTCCGCAACTCCGCTACTCGATCCCAACAGGAACCCTTCGATCGCCTCGACATACACCTCGGGTCTCGACAGGACCGACTCGTGGCCGGCCCCCTCGATCTCAACGATGCGCTCGGCACCGACCCGCTCTGCGAGATCACGCTGGGTTCGCGCCGGGACCACCTGATCCGCGGTCGGGATGATCACCATCGTTGGTGTCTCGATCTCGCCGATCCATGACCGGGAATCAAACCGCCAGACGGCGTTGCCCGACTCGTAGAACAGGGAAGGATCACGGTTGAGAAGTGCAGCCCACATCCACCGCTCGTAGCTGGGGTCGATGAGTCGATTGCGGCGCAGGAATCGGTAGGTGAACTCGGCCGCTTCCTTCTTCGAAAATCGGGCGAACGCCCGTGCGAACCAGAACCCGACGAGCGCAGCGGGGCGGCGTCTGTCGATAGGGAAGGCAGCGGTCCCCGCGAGGATGAGGCGCCGGATACGTTCGGGGTGGCGATGGGTGAGCACCTGCGCCGCCATCCCACCCATCGAGAATCCGAAAACGTCAACCTCGCCGTAGCCGAGTTCGTCGAGCACGCCCGCGATGTCCGTCGCGAGGTCTTCGATCTCGAATGATCCACGGATCCGATCCGACTTCCCGTGGTTCCGATGGTCGGGGATGATCACTCGGAACCGCTCAGCGAGGGTGGAAATGATCGAGAAGAAGTTCATCTCGCCGTCGAAGCTCCAGCCGTGGATGAGAATGAGCGGTGGCGCCCCCTCGGGTCCGGTCTCTCGCACGAAGATCTCGTGTTCATTGACGAATACGGAACGCCCTGGCACGTGAACGGGCCGCACCTGATCCCCGTCGTACGGTGGCTGCATGTCGGGTCCGAACAGACGCCACGCCACCCACCCGAGGCCGAGGGCACCAAACATCCACCGGATCATTCTCATTGGTCTCAGGGTAGGAGCGTGCTCTGGTGATCCACTTCTCCAAGCCGATCCACTGCGAACACGAACTCCTCCACCGGTACGCCCCCTACAAGATGCTCCGTCACGATCCGCTCCATCAGTTCGATGGTGACGGAGTGGTACCAGGTTCCGTCCGGGTAGACGACGGCGATCGGGCCTCGTTCGCACACTCGGAAGCAATCGACCTTCGAGCGCAGGATCCGCCCCCCATCGCCGCTCGACGCCGGTGGCGGTGCATCGAGTTCCGTCCCCCGCCACGTCGCCGGGGCAGATGCCAGACCCAACTCCTTCAGCCTTCTCTTGAGATACTGCCAGACGGCGCTGCTCTCCTCGGCCGTGGAACACCGCGGTGTCGACTGCTGCGCACACAGCAGGATGTGGCGTTCGAGGGATCCGATCCCGAGCGAATCGGAGATCGCGTCGAACCGCTGTTGAGTGATATCTGACATACAAGGAGTTTGCAGTGCCTGGGCGTCGATCGCAACCCGGCACGGCTACGCTCAGGGACCGATGGACTCTATTCGTCTTACGTCATACGCCCACGGCTCCGGCTGAGCGTGCAAGCTCGGATCTGACGAGTTGGCGCAGGTTCTGCGCCGTTTGCACGGAGCGGAGATCACCAGGCACCCGGATCTGCTCATCGGGATCGACGGGTCGGATGACGCCGGGGTCTACCGGATCTCGGAGGACCTGGCACTCGTCCAGACGGTCGATTTCTTCACTCCGATCGTCGACGATCCGGGGGATTGGGGACGGATCGCCGCCGCAAACGCACTCTCCGACGTCTACGCCATGGGAGGAACGCCTCTCACTGCCCTCCAACTCCTTTCGTGGCCCCGAGACGTACTGCCGTGGAGTGTTGCCGCTGATGTCATCGATGGGGCCGTCGAGGTACTCACAGAGGCGAACTGCACGCTCGTGGGCGGTCACTCGATTGACGACAACGACCCGAAGTTCGGGTTCGCGATCACCGGAACGGTTCACCCCGATCGAATGATCACAAACGATGCTGCTCGCCCCGGTGATCGGCTCGTGCTCACCAAGGCACTCGGAACCGGCGTGATCGCAACCGCGATCAAAGAGGGGGGAGCTTCCCCGTCATCGGCCAGCGCCGCGATCGCCTCCATGCGCCGATTGAACGCTGCGGCCTCGGCCGCCGCGGTCGCCGCAGGGATCAGGGCCGGGACCGACGTGACCGGGTTCGGATTCGTCGGCCATCTCGCCGAGATGCTCCAGGCGAGCAACGTGGCCGCCACGATCGACGCCTCCACGGTACCGGTCCTCCCCGGCGCTGCTGACATCGCCGCCAACGGCCATGTGCCCGGCGGCACCAAACGGAACTATCGAGCGGTGAAGGCCATCGTCGACTTCGGTGAGACACCAGCGGAACTCCGGACCATCCTCGTCGACGCCCAGACGAGCGGTGGTCTCCTACTCGCCGTGCCCGAGGCCGATCTCGATCACCTAGTCGCTGCCGTCGTCGCCGGCGGCGATCTCGCTGCAGTCATCGGCCGAGTCGCCGCCCCTGACGGCGATTCGCCGATCACGATCCGGTGATCCGTGCGACAGGTTGTCGATTGATTTCGTCTGTTACGCTTGCGACGATGCCGATTCACAGGATCGGCTGCGCAGGCCCCCTCTCCCCCCGTGGGGGTCTGCCCTATTGTGGGGGGTCCCAGACCCTTCCCCCGAAGCGATAGGCTCTTCCCGTAATGCGGTTGAGATTCCCCCGCCCGCTCGCCGTCACCGAGACGCTCCGCGACCTCGCCCGTCGTCGCCCCGACGAGGCCGAGGCGTATCTCGACGCACATCACGATGAGTGGGAAGAGCTCGCCGAACACACGCCGGAGAATGCGGCCGACATTCTTGAGGCTCTACAGGAGGAGGGCGCCGCCGATCTTCTCAAGGACCTCGACCTCGACGATGCCGCTGATGTTCTCGACGAGATGCGGCCGGAGGCGGCGGCCGATGTGCTCGGGATGGTTCGGCCGTCAACTGCCGCGGCCCTGATCGCGATGATGGATCCCGACCAGGCAGCGGATCTGATCGGAGCGCTCGAGCCGGACGAGCGAACAGCCGTCCTCGCCGCCCTCGACCGGGAATCCGCCGCCGAGATCCAGAACCTCCTCATTTACGCCGCGGACACGGCAGGTGGAATGATGACCACCGACTATGCCGCGCTCCCCGTCGGTGTCAGCTCCGGCGAAGCCATCGAGGCCCTCAGACGGCTCCACGACGAACTCGGATCGAACCTCTCATACGTGTACGTCACGGACGAGACCGGACACCTGCGAGGCGTTGTCTCGTTCCGTGAACTCGTCTTCGCTCGTCCGGGTCGTCCGCTCGATGACGTGATGTTCGCCGACCCAGTCTCGGTGACACCGGCGACCGACCGTGAGATCGTCGCGGAATTGATCCAGCGATACAACCTCTTCGCCATCCCTGTCGTGGATGCCGATGGGCTGCTTGTCGGGATGGTCAAGATCTCCGAAGCACTCGAGGCGATCCGGGCCGAGGCCGGTGAGGACATCGCCGTGATGGTCGGTGCGGGCGTTGAGGAGTCGATCTTCACACCGGTGACCCTCTCCGTACGACGGAGACTCCCGTGGATAGCATTCAACCTCGTTGTCGGCCTCGTCATCGCGTTCGTAATCGCTCAATTCGAGTCGATGCTTGCCGGTGCTGCGGTCATTGCGGCGTACATGCCGCTGGTCGCACTCCTCGGTGGAAACTCGGGAGCGCAGAGCCTGGCCGTCATCATCCGGACCATCGCCATGGGCGACCTCCCCCGGGGCCGAGCTAGGAGAGCCATCAGGAGGGAGATGGCGGTAACGATGATCGACGGCCTCGTCATCGCCGTCCTCGCGGGTTTGATGGGGGCGCTCACCGTTGGCTTCTTCGGGGATCAGTCGTCGATCGAACCGGTCTTGATGGCGATCATCCTGTTCGTGTCCATCGTGGTGTCGTTCTTCGCCGGAGGACTCGTTGGTTCAAGCATTCCGATCATGCTGCGGCGCATGGGGCAGGACCCGGCCCTGGCGTCGAACATCTTCCTCACCATGACGACAGACCTAGTGAGCTTCGGAGGATTCCTCCTGATCGCATCGCTCCTCCTCTGAACGGCCGTCATCGACTCAGGGTCTACAGGGGCGTTCCCTGCGATCAGGAGCCGAGGATTGCGTCATCGATCCCATCAAAGGGCCCGAGATACACGATCCGGAAGCCATCTTCGAGCCGAACGAGATAGTGCGTCTCCAGCGTCGTCTGCTGGTCCTCGTCCGGTTCGTCGACAAGAACGGCAGATGCGGCAGCCTGCGAATCCACGACGTGCGCCTCGAAAATCGGTGGGAAGCGATCGACCGCATCCGCGATCACGTCGTACAGGTCCAGGTCCGAAAGACTTGTGTAGGAGGCGGGATCGAGCAGGAGGACCACCGTGTCCCCGGTCTCGAGAGAGATGATCCGCTCGGCGATCCGGTACTCGGGGAAGGAAGGCTCGCTCGGGACCGATGTTGTTGTGGTCGACGACGTCGTAGGTGCGGACGAAGTCGTTGTGGTCGTTGGGGCCGTCGAAGCGTTCGTCGCGGTCGTCGAGGCGGGTTCGTTCGATGACGTGCACGAGGCGACGACCATCGCAGCTACGACCAACAGGCGAATCCGCGACTTCATGGTTGTTGATTCTATCCGATTGAATCCTCGCTGCCTTGTGCAACCCATTCGTCGTACTCGACACCTTCCATCCATGTCGTGCCGTTGACGACTCGGAAACGCCGGCGCACGTCGATGAATCCCTCCTGTGATGGAGATGCATCAAACTCCTGTTCGGCGAGTTCGAGCGCCGGTCGCCATGCGGGAATGCCGACGGCGACATCGACACGCGCCTCCCACGACTCCTCCCCCCGGTACCGCTCCGCATCAGGGGAACTCCAGAACCGCTGGAGCTTCGTCGCCATTCGAATGGCCCGGCGCAAGGACCGCGCCGCCTGACGATCGATTGATTCCGGGTCGATGGTGAGATTCGCCATCCACTCCCCGTAGGCCTCGTCGCTCCACCGGTCGGGGTCCATGACCACATCGCGATAGAGGTCGTCGACGGCTGCCGCAAGCGAGACACTCATCGATGCAGCTCCTCATCAACGAGTGCTGTGAAGCCCTCCTGGAGACCCTTCGTCCCGCTACCGGTTCGAAAGCCGCGCCCGTCGACTTGTGCAACCGGGAGAACCTCTCGAACCGTGGACATGGCGAATACCTCGTCTGCAATCATCACGTCGTCAATTCCGTAGATCCCTTGCCTGATGGTCATTCCAATGCGATCCGCGACTTCGATCGCGGCGGTGCGCGTGATCGATTCGAGAATGCCGATCTCAAGACTCGGTGTGTGGAAGACGCCGTCGCTGATCCAACCGATGGAGAACGTGGGCCCTTCGAGCACGTGACCGCTGCGACCGATCAGGAGCGCATCGTCGAAACCGTTGCCCTGCGCTGCCACCGATGCGGCAAGATTGAATCCGTACGACAGGGCCTTCGCTCCGGTGAGTTCGGACCAGTCGCCATCGGTGTGCCATGGTGCGGTCCTGGACTGGATGGTCATGGTCGATGGACCGGGATGAACGGCCTCGGCCAATACGACAACGCGAGAGTTGGTCCCCGGGACTTTCGCATCGGTGCCACCCGAGATGAACACCCGCACGACACCTGCACCCGCGATCTCAGCGACCGAACGACACCATGCGTCAATGGAATCCCGGTCGGTGGTCGGCAACCGGAGCTTCGCAGCGCTCAGTTCGAGCCGATCGAGATGTGGCGCGAGCCGGAATATCGAGCCGTCGTAGGAACGCATCGCTTCGAAGCACCCGTACCCGCGCTGAAATCCGATGTCGAAGACCGAGATGGCAGCGTCTTGCGCATCCACGGCAACCCCATCGATGAGGACAGCTCCGAGAACAGTCATCCGTGAAGCGTAGAGCCTCGTTCCGTAGTCCGCGGTGCGTCGGTGTTCGGCAAGGACTCTCTCTTGCTGGAAGCGGGAAGCTGGAAACTGGTGGCTCGCGGCCGACAGCCCTGCCTCGGCCAATCCCAACTCAGCTACTCCCCCCCAGCCTCTTCCGCCATGACTTCAATCGTGTGCCAACCTTCTGCACCGTCGGGCCTGGGTGACACCCGCGCTTCATTCTGCGTGAAACCTGTGCCATCGGTGGCCCGGACCGAGACAACGTGATTCCCCGCCGATAGCTCACTGTCGAACTTCCACTGAACCCACGCGTTTTCAGATAGCGGCTCCGATACCTCCGCGAGCACCCAGGGCCCTCCGTCGATCCGTACCTCGACGAGTTTGACACCTCTGGTCGGCGCCCATGCGACACCTCCGAAGGTATACGAACCAGCCTCGACCGTCGCCCGGTTCCGTGGCCGATCGATGCGCGACTGCGTCTTGATCGGACCCTCCTTCGACCAACCGCGTGGAATCCAGTATCCGTCGAATGAATCCCACGTCGTCAACTCGATCTCGGTCAACCACTTTGTCGCCGACACGTAGCCGTACAAGCCCGGAACGACAAGACGGGCCGGGAAGCCGTGGTTCGCGGGCAGGACCTCACGATTCATGCCGATTGCCACAAGGGCATCGCGGTCATCGAGACCCGCCGCGACGGGGAATCCAACCGTGAAGCCGTCGATCGAACGGCCAACGACCTGCTCCGCTCCCGGTTGTACTCCTGCCATACCGAGCACGTCTCGGAGCAGCACTCCCGTCCAGAGGGCGTTGCCGACGAGATCGTCGCCGACGTCGTTCGACACACAGGCGAGTGTGACGTAGCGCTCGACCAGCGGCATCGACGAGAGTTGGTCGTAGGTGAGGACGACTTCGTTGTCGACCATGCCCTTGATCGTCAGCGTCCACTCTTCTGGATCGATCGTCGGCACCACAAGCGCTGTATCGATGCGGTAGAAGGCCGAATTCCCGACGACGATCGGTGCAACCCCGCTGAGATTGAAGTCATTGGCAGATGAGGGATCCATCTGGATCTCGACAGGATCACGGAGGATCAGCGCACCACGCTGCGCGTCCGCCCGCCCGCGGATTCTCCCCCGACCGACGTTGATCGCCACCGCCGCCACGATGGCGGCCCCGGCGAGACCCACGATGAGTCTTCGGCGGGATATGTCGGTCACATCGTCGTCCGAGATGTCTCGAATCGGACTGCCTGCCCATGTCTTGATACCGAACCAGGCTGCAATTCCGAGACCAACGGCGACCGTCGTCGAAGCGGCGGCCAGTGGTCCCGAGACACCCGGTTGGGTGAGTTGGGCTGCCACGCCGACAATGCCTGCGATGCCGAAACCGATGATGATCGGCATCGGCGTGTCGACCGATGCCTTGCCGAGGATCCAGCCGATGACGACCGAGACGATGAAGATTCCTATCGCCAACACGGCCTTGTCGGCCGTGCCGAACGTTGAGATGGCGAACGTCTTCAACCATGCCGGGGAGACATCGATGACGTGGCTGCCGATCGCGGAGACCGCGGACGGAACAGCATCCGAAATCCCCGCGAACAGCTCCGTAGCGCCCACCGCAATGAACACCCCGGCAACACCGGCCCAACCGGAGAGGCGCGCTGCTTTGTGCCGCTGATCGATCGTCATGCGACTACTGAACCACAGGATCGGGACTTCCGTAGCCGAAACACACGAAGTTCACCGTTTGGTAAGAAGTCCGTGCTTCGTAGTCCGCGAAGTGTCGCTCTTGTTGCCGCCAGCTGAAAGCTCGAAGCTCGAAGCTCATACCTGTCCCCTTCCTACCCCCAGCGCAGGCCCGTCGGATCCGCCGTTCCGGAGCGATAGACGCCGACGAGGTTTCCCGAACCGTCCAACACGGGGATGGTCATGCTGTCAGTATCGTCGATGAGATCCCTGGCATGCCCGATCGTCTCCTCTGGAGCGAGGAATGCCGTCTCGGGCGCCAGCTCGCCAAGCTCTGCGTCGGGATCGGCCGCGTTGAGCGCTGCTGCGGAGACCACACCCAGAAGGACGCTCTCGGACGCTACGACGACATCCCCGACGCCGACGGCCAGGGCATCGGCAACACGCATGTGGGGTCCGAAGGCGGTTGGCGGCTCCATGGCTTGATACACCCGGACCGGGGCCGCCTTCACGACGATCGTCCCACCGGACGTCTTGTGTTTGATCCGCGCTCCCGGCCCGAAGAACTGGCGCTGGAACCATGATCCGCCGGGTGCCCCGACAACGAGCAGAGTGCCCGCAGGGAGTGCTTGTACCATCGCCTCCGGACTGGCGGCGCCGACCGCTTCGATGCGCAGGTCGGGAAACTGATCGTCAAGCTCCTGCACGATCCGAGTGGCTGCCGGCGTCGGCCCGGGACTGCCGTGGGCGTAGACGGCACGGGCGGGGATTTTCAGGCTACGTCCGATCCGCTCGGCCACGGCGGCCGCCAGCGATGAGTGAGGGCCGCTCCCGACCGCAGCGACGACACCAGTGATCTTGTCGGCGGAGAACCCGCTGGGGACCGCAACGCTGCACAGATCGAACGAACTCAGGCGCCGGCTCACCATCAGCGCCGCACCGGTACGAATGCACGTGGCGGCAGGGTCCGAGTCCGCCCGAATCGCTGCATCGCCTGAGATCACCTCAGCGAGCTCGCGACAGCCAGATCCTCTCGTCCATACAACCGTCGGCTCGTCCGTCGGTTGTCGGTCAATCGACAAAGGTTCTCCCCGGTAGTCGGGTGAAGAGTATCTGTTCTTGCTGGAAGCCGGCAGCTGGCAGCAGCCCGCTCGCAACTACTGACTCAAGTATCGATTCGTCATTGGGAGCCGTCGGTCACGACCGAAGCCCTTGCTCGTGATCTTCACACCCGGTGGGGCTTGACGCCGTTTGTACTCGTTGCGGTCGACCATCCGGGCGATCCGACACACGAGGTCCCGATCAAATCCGACTGCTGCGATCTCGTCGACGGTTCGGTCCCGTTCGATGTACTGCTCGAGCACCGCATCGAGCACGTCATACGGCGGCAGCGAATCCGTGTCGAATTGGTCCGGACGGAGCTCCGCGGACGGGGCCTTCTCGATTATCGTCAGAGGGATCACCTCACGTTCTCGATTGCGCCATCGGGCGAGGCGGTATACGAGCGTCTTGTAGACGTCCTTCAGCACGGCGTAGCCACCGGCCATGTCGCCGTAGAGGGTCGCATAGCCGACCGCCATCTCCGATTTGTTGCCCGTCGCGACGACCATGCCTCCGAACTTGTTCGACACGCCCATCAGGATCGTTCCCCGAATTCGGGCTTGCAGATTCTCCTCGGCTACGTCCTGCTCGGTGCCCTGGAAGAGCGGATCGAGGGTCGCGAGGAACGACTCGAATGTGGCCTCGATCGGGATCACGTCGAAGCGGCATCCGAGGTTGGCTGCAAGCGCGCCTGAATCCGCGACCGAACCTTCGGAGGAGTATCGGGTCGGCATCGTGATCGTGTGGACCGCATTGGAACCGAGCGCATCGACCGCGATCGTCGCGGCGAGTGCAGAGTCGATTCCTCCAGACGACCCAATGACGACACCGGCGAAGCCGTTCTTGTTCACGTAACTCCGGAGCCCGGTGACAAGCGCTTCATAGATCTCTGCCTCGCCCGTCAGGCGCGGCGGAGGCACCGGCACAGGAAGCGCAGACCGGTGGTTGCGTTTCTCAACAACCGGGATCGGAGGGACACCCGCCGCACGCCCGGCAGGGAGAGGAAGGTCGACGACAAACAACTCCTCGGCGAATTGTGCCGCGCGGTACACGAGCGACCCATCGGCGCCGAAGACCATCGAGTCGCCGTCGAAGACCAACTCGTCCTGGCCACCGACACAGTTGACATAGACCACGGCGGCGCCGCTTCGAATCGCCTCTTCGCGAAGCAACGCTTCTCGATCCTTTCCTTTCCCGATGTGGAAGGGAGAGCCGTTCAGATTGAGCAACAATCCGGCTCCTGCCGCTGCCTGGTGTGTCGGCGGGCCGGTGGGCGACCAGATGTCTTCACAGATCGACACCCCGGCGACGACATCTCCGATCTTCCACAACCGCACCGGCTCGCGACTCTCGGCGAAATACCGAGCCTCGTCGAAGACGCCGTAGTTCGGCAGTAGTTCCTTGTGATAGACCCCAACGACGCGGCCTTCGGCCAGCACCGCGGCAGCATTGGCGACCCGTCGCCCCACCGAGTCGTCATCGATAGCACCCTCGTCAAGCGGGTCAACGAACCCGACGACGACGGCGCACCTCCCGGATGCCTCGGCCAAACGATCCAGGACGCGGAGGTTCTCTGCGACGAACCCTTCCCGCAGCACCAGATCCTCCGGCGGGTAGCCGACGATCGCTAGCTCGGACAGTACGAGCACATCTGCATTGACGCCCTCGGCCCAGCGCAACGCCTCGAGAATGCGGGATTCATTCCCGGAGAGATCCCCGACGGTGAAGTCTCTCTGGGCTCCGGCGATCCTGATCATGGTCATAGGTCGGAGACGGTCTCGTCGATCAGGAAGTCAACGACGGTGACCAGAGCCTCGTGTTCGTCCGCCCCGGCAACGATCGCGGCTTCGTAGATCTCCCGCTGGCGATCTGCACTGGTACCGCGCTGCAGGATGTCCTTGACGTTCGACACTTCTTCAACACAGTCGAGCCGCTGGGCGTCCTCGGCGATCAGCTCCAGAATCTCGTCCATGAGTTCGGGAAACGGGACGAGTCGACCGGTCCCGAAATCGATGAGCGACTCCGAGATGCCGTAGCGCTGCGCCCTCCAGATGTTCTCCTTCAGGAGCATTCTCGAGTAGACGCGCCATCGCTGATTGTCTTGTCGCAGGCGGTACAGCATCGAGAGCAAGGAGAGGTAGAGCGCCGCGAGCGTGATTCCGTCGTCGAGACGCGTCGCGATGTCGGTTGAGCGCATCTCGAGCGTTGGATAGCGGGCCGAGGGCCGGATGTCCCACCACAGCTTGGTCTCGTCCTCGATGACTCCCGACTCGATGAGGACCTGGGCATGACGCTGGTAGTGGCTCCAGTCGAGGAACTCATCCGGCATTCCGGTGCGGGGCAAGGTTCGGAACACGGAGGTTCGATACGATTTCAGTCCGGTGTCGTCACCGTGCCAGAACGGAGACGACCCCGAGAGAGCGAGCAGATGCGGCAGGAAGTAGAGCACCTGGTTCATCAGGTCGATGCGCGCGTCCTCGTCTTCGATGCCGACGTGCACGTGCATGCCGCAGATCAGCAGCCGCCGGACGACGCCCTGGAGCGCCTCAGCCAGCATGTTGTACCGGACTCTGTCCGTGTGAAGTTGCTCGTCCCACGCGGCGAACGGGTGCGTCGACGCCGAGATGATCGCCATGTCGTACTCGGAGACAACGGACGAGACATCCCGTCGGAGTTGGGCGAGGTGTGCCCGTACCTCCTTGACCGACGTGCTGACCGGTGTCCCGACCTCGATCTGCGAGCGGATGAACTCCGGGCTCACCGTGCCCTCGGTGATCTCCTCGCACGCCGCAAGCAGTCCGTCGGGCATGTCCGGCACGAGATCGCGGGTCTCGCGATCGACAAGGAAGTACTCCTCCTCGATCCCGATGGTGAAACTCGGTTCTTTCGTCATGGCCCCTCCTGTCCCCGTAGCGTAGAGAACGCGGGCGCGACAATCCCATACAATCCGAATCTCATGCTCGACCTCGCCAAACGAGCCACTGCTCACGCGTGTGCCGGTGCGCCCGATGCCGTCCCAATGTGGCGAGATCTGCACGGCCATCCCGAGGTTGCGTTGACCGAACGCCGGACCACGCAACGGATCGCCGTCGGAGCGCTCAGTCTGATTCGACCAATGGAACGACCGCGCTGAGTCCTTCTGCTGAGAGCGCTGCGCGAAGTATGTTCTCTTCCCCCGCTCGCACCGACAGCGTCAGGATGCCGCCACCCCCGTACGGCGCGTGACGAAGTTGGAGGTCACGAAGATCGGCGCTGCACTCAGCGAGTGCATGACCGACCGCCGCCATTTCACCGGGACGATCCTCGAGAGCAACACGCACAACAGCTAGTTCGGGCCCGAGGGAAGCCCGCAGACGACGAGCCTGCGCCAGCATCGCCCGCAGATCTGCGTCCGAGGTTGCGAACGCAGCGAGACGGGCCCGGAGAGCCTCGACGGCGTTCATCACTTCCCGACGATTGACCGTCAAGATGTCCATCCAGATGGCCGGATCGGACGCCGCCACCCGCGTGAGGTCGCGGAAGCTGCCGGCAGCAAGTTCCATTGCGCCGGGGACCTCACCCGCTCCGTCCAGAAGCGCAGCGGCCACGATCTGCGGGAGATGGCTGATCCGGGCCACCGCCGCGTCGTGCTCGGCTGCACCCATCCGGATTGGTCTGGCCCCGAGGCCGACCACGATCGATTCAACGGTCAGGACATCCGATTCGTCCGCACCGTCCGGCACTACCACCCAGGTGGCGCCACGGAAGAGCCCGGGCCGTGCAGCATCGGGACCGGTGACCTCCCGGCCCGCCATCGGGTGGGTGCCGACAAAGCGTTCAGTCCGGACGACCTCGATGATCGGAGCTTTGACCGATGCGACGTCGATCACCAGTGCCGCCGTCTCTAACTCACTCAGGGTGGAGCGAACAGCCGATGGCGGGGCGGCGAGAACGAGAAGATCGTTGGTTCCCAGAAGCGCAGAATCGAGGCTTCCAATCGGCACAACGGCCCCGGTTCTGGCGGCCCCTTCGAGTGCGTCCGGGTTCGGATCCCATCCGAGCGTCTCCCAGCCGAGATCCTGAAGGCCCAGAGCGATCGACGTCCCGATCAGCCCGGTCCCGGAGATGAGCGCACGCGGCACGGCGCTCAGATCTCGACGTGCATGACCGCGGCGAGCTCACGAATCTCATCCATGAGCACAGCGAATTCGCCGGGGAGAATCGCCTGAGGTCCGTCGACGAGAGCGGTCTCCGGCGCGGGATGCACGTCGATCATGAACCCATCGGCTCCCGCAGCGACGGCGACACGGGCCAATGGGGCCACCAAGTGACGATGCCCACCCGAATGCGACGGGTCGACGATGATCGGGAGGTGCGATAGGCCCTTCACGATCGGCACCGCTGAGATGTCGAGGGTGTTTCGGGTTGCCGTCTCAAACGTACGGATGCCGCGCTCGCAGAGAACGACGTTGTGGTTGCCTTCTTTGTAGATGTATTCAGCCGCGTTCAGCCACTCCTCCACCGTTGCGGTGAACCCGCGCTTGAGCATGACGGGCCTGGGTTGGCGACCGAGTTCCGAGAGAAGCGAGAAGTTCGCCATGTTCCTGGTGCCGACACGGATCAGATCGGCATAGGAAGCGACAAGGTCGACATCACGGGGGTCGAGTATTTCCACCACAAACGGCAGACCGAACTCTTCTCGAGCTTCGGCGAGCAGTTCGAGGCCCGCCTCACCGAGTCCTTGGAAGGCATACGGGGACGTTCTCGGCTTGAAAGCGTCACCACGAAGGATCGGCGCACCCGCCTCCTTCACTGCCTCGGCAGCAGCGAACAACTGATCCCTCGACTCGACGGCGCATGGTCCGGCGATGGGAGCGAAGTGTCCGCCACCGATCTTCGCCGGGCCGACGGTAACCACGGAGTCTTCTGACTGGAAGTCTCGGCTGACGAACTTGAAGGGCTTCAGGACCGGGACGGCCCGTTCGACCCCGGGGAAGGCCTCCCACGGAAGCTGTTGCACCTTGGTTCGATCACCGACGATGCCGATCACCGTCCGGTTGCTCCCTTTGGATACGTGGGCCTCGGCACCGACCTCGGCGAGTCTGGCCAGAACATGCTCGACGTCCCCAGGCGTCGCATCTGCACGCATCACGATGATCAAGCTTCCATCTCCCGCCATGTTCCCGCTTCCTCCGGCTCCCGAAGGGTAGGGGACCGCGTGCAGGCAACAGGCAACAGGCAACAGCACAAGCTACAAGCAACAAGCAACAAGCAACAAGCAACAGGATGCTCCGAGCTGTCCGCTGTCGACTGTCGGCTGTCCGCTGTTCGCTGCTGCCCGACTCGCCGGAGATGCCGATCACCTTCTACCCTCTCACCCATGCGGCGCATCCTTGTGACGGGCGCAGCCACCCGAACCGGTGGTCGCCTTATCCAGAATCTTGAGCGAACGCTCGATACCAAGGTGTTCGCCGTCGACGATCTCGACCCGGTCGAGGATTTCTCGTCACCGTTCGAACGTCTCAGTATCGATCAGCTCGCGTTTGCCCGGTTCCTCCTCGACGTGCAACCGCACACGGTCGTTCACCTCCAGACCGTCGACCGATCGGCGCTCCACGGCGCCATGCGCTCTCACGAGGAGTCGACGGTCGGGGCCCAGGCCCTCTTCGGAGCGATCGGACGCTGTACGACGGTCCGTCATGTGGTAGTCAAATCGGACGGCGCCATTTACGGAGCCGGACCTCGATCTCCTTCGATACTCTCCACCGACTCGAAACCGCCACGATCGAGCGGCCGCTATCAGCGAGACCTCGAGCAGATGGAAACATTCGTTCGTGAGGTGGCCGAGCGACATGACCACGTCGACTACACGATCCTCCGACTCGCTCCTATCTTCGGTCCGACGATCCGGAATCCGCTCAGCGCCTATCTCACGCTCCCCGGCGTGCCAACGCTCCTCGGCTTCGATCCTCGGCTGCAGCTGATCTCGGAGCGGGACGCTCTGGATGTGTTCCTGCATGCAATCGACGATCCGGTGCCCGGCACGTTCAATATCGCGGGCAAGGGTCAGCTCTATCTCTCCCGGATTCTCCGTCTCGGTCGGCGAGTTCCGCAACCGCTCCCGAAGCGTGCGTTCCACGCTGCTCTCCGGGGTATCGCGAGAGGCGGGATCCCTCTCGAGAAGCACACGATTGCCTTGTTGAAACACGGCCGGGTGATGGACACCTCCGGCATGGAAGACACTCTGGGATTCAGTCCATTCCTCAGCTGCCGCCAGACGACGATGGTCGCATACGGTCGCGTGTCCGCTGGATTCGACCAATGAACCGCGACGAACTCTCCTCACTGAAGAAGGCCGAACTCCTCGACCGGGCGAGAACAATCGATCTTCGCGGACGGTCGAAGATGACCAGAGCAGAACTCATCGAAGCCCTCTCCGAAACCGGGAGCGACCGAGAAACCGCTCCCAAAGAGGAGATCGGTCCGATGATCCCTATCCCCGGAGTCAGCCAGGAAGCCCGGATTGAGGCTCGCGCACGCAGAACCGATCTCTACGACCGACTGGCCGACCTCGTGGACCGCGATCGGCTGTGCCGGTGGCGCAGCATCGAGGGACATGGCTGCGGTCTCCCCGTTGTCCGAGATGAAGACTCGTGCGCCTTGCACACCGGCCGGAGCCGATACGACATCGCGGTGCCCATCCTGGGCCGGCTCGGCTTCGATACGTGGCCGACGCTCTTTCGTCACCTCCATCTTGCGACCTATGACATCGACGGGATCGGCCTCGACCCGGTGGTGCACGAAATGGTGTGGCACCTCCTCAACGGCCTCTACTACGACTACTTCCGGGTCGATGTCGACGGCATCGAGAACATCCCGATGGACGGCGCCGCGATGATCGTCGCCAACCACGGCGGCGCCGCCCTCCCGTACGACGCAGCGATGCTCGCACTTGCGGTGCTGAACGAGGCGCCCAGGCCGCGCCGGGTGCGCGTGAGTGCGACAGAGATCTTCAACATGCTTCCGTGGGTATCCCACATGTACCGGAAGGTTGGTGGCGTTTACGCGACCCGCGAGGACGCTCGCCATCTCCTCGACCGGGGGGCGATACTCGGCGTGTTTCCGGAGGGGGAATCCGGTTTCATGAAGCCGGTCTGGCAGGCATATCACGTCCAGCGCTTCGGCCGTGGAGGCTTCGTACAACTCGCCGAGCAGACGGGAACACCAATAGTCCCCGTTGCGATCCTCGGCGCGGAAGAAGTCCACCCCACCGTCGCCGTGTCAAAACGCCTGGCCCAACTCGTACGGTTCATCTTCCCTCAACAGCGGGTCGAGGAGATCGCTGTGTTCCTCAATCCGGTCCCCTTGCCCGTGCGATGGCGGATTCGGTTCCTCCCGCCGGTGATGCCGGAGAATCCGGGTGTTGAGCCCGACCCGCTGCGCATGCTCGAGCGATCCGAGGACATTCGACGCTCGGTGCAGAGCTCCCTCGACACGCTGCTTGCCGGAAGAGGAACAGCGTTCTCTTAGGGGGCGGGATAGGTGGGGGCGCCAGCGAACCGTGGGCTGGGGAGACCGGGCCCAGGGATCGCAGGGCTGTTCGGAGTCGCCCGGGTCGCCTACGCACGCGGCCCTTTCGTGAGCGCTTGCAGTAGTTAGCACTCTGCGATATGCTGCAATCATCGTGAAAAGTCCAACCGTTCCCGATCTCGGCACATTCATCAAGGAGCATCGAACGCGCTCCGCGATGTCCGTTCGGAAGCTCGCCGACCAGGCGGGTATCTCGAATCCCTACCTGTCGCAGATCGAGCGCGGACTGCGCAAGCCCTCTGCAGAGATCCTCAAGTCGATCGCCAGGGCACTCGGAATCAGGACCGAATCCCTCTTCGAGCGTGCCGGACTCCTCGACGAGATCGAACACGCCGGCGTCGAAGACGCCATCGAGTCCGACCCGGCACTCACGAAGACCCAGCAACAAGCGCTGACGGAGATCTACCGAAGCTTCGTTGGCAATGGACAGAAGGAGGCGATATGACCACCGTCATGAACACCCAGAAAGAGAACGTCATCAAGGCGTTCTATGTAGCCGTCGGAACGCCGGTAGTGACTGGCCGCAAGACGAAGGACTTCGGAACAGACTTGTTCGCTGAAGCTTCGATCGCCGACCTCGGGGGCGCAAGCCGCAAGGCTATGGACTTCGGAGTTCTCTTGTTCACGGAGACCTCGATCGCCGAACTCGAGGCTGCGGGCCGCGAACTGGCCGGGACGATCCGCGAGTCGAACATGGTTGGACAGATCCAGGAAGGCGTCGAGCACATCCAGGAAGCCAAGGTCATTGAGCAGATCCAGGAGAAGGTCGACGTCGATCAGTTCCAGGAGAAGGTCGAGATCCTCCGCGAGCAGCTCGAAACCACGCTTCACAACTGGCGCGAGCAGTTCACTCCCGGCGTCTCGGCTCCCAGGCCGGTGAAGGACGTGGAGCCTGCCACCAGCAAGGCCGCTCCGAAGAAGACGGCACCCAAAGAGACCGTCGCCAAGAAGACCACACCCAAAGTAACGGTCAAGAAGGTCACTCCAAAGAAGACGACTCCCAAAGCCGCACCCGAGAAGACCACAACCGAGAAGTAGTTCTCAGGAACACGCGAGGAAGCCCCGACCACCGGTCGGGGCTTCATCGCGCAGTCGGCAATCGGAAGGCGGGGGGATCCGCTGATCTACTGGTCTACTGATCTACTTCTTCAATGCGTCACGAGCGGCTCGATCCCCTTCGCCGCTTCGATCCATCCGGTGACCATCCCATTGGTCGGGAGACGGCGGATCAGGCGTCTCCTGAGGTTCAGATCGGTCATCGCCAAGAGGAGGCGATCGGGATTCCTGCGTCGCAGCTCACGGATCGTGTCGACGCCGGCGGCCTCCAGCAGGTCCGCGTACTCGGAGCCAATACCCTTGATCCGCATCAGATCGGCGCGATTCACCCAGGCGAGGATCTCCCCTTCGGAGAGGGCCGTATCCCTGGCCAGACGGCGGCGTCCGGTTCGCGTCGCAGCAATCTTGAGCAATGCATCGGTCGTACGTATGCCTACTTTGCGGAGTTTCGTCGCGTCGCGGTGATCCATAGATTCGATCGCAGCGATCGATGCCATTACATGCCCTCTCTGGTCGCTCTAGGAGATCGGCTCGGCAATCCTACCGGATGGTCGGACTCCCGGTTGATGCGGCCGGGTTCATCGACTGGTGACATCTTCCGGGCGTTGGATGCGCGGCACCTCGAGGTGATCGAACCACACCTCGGTGACGCCGTCGGGATGGCTCTCGAGAAACCCGAGGAGGTCGACGTCGCCTTCCAATCCGAGCAGGTGCTCCCACACCGTTCTGGCGAGCACGATCGGGAGTCCACGGCGATACCGGTACCTCGGAACGACCGCCACGGCACCCTCGGCGGCTTCGACGGCTTTCAGGAGGGCGGAGACGTCGCTCGCAGGGACTCCGATTTGATCCGCAAACGCGATGACGACGAGATCGGTTTCCGGGCCTCGCAACGCAACGTCGAGACCGACACGCAACGAAGCGGCCAAACCCTCCTCCCACTCCGGATCGATGACGACGGTCCCATCCCAGGATTCCAGCGTGGCCGCAATGTCCTCGGCCTCGGGACCGAGCACGACGACGACCTCGTCGACCGGCCACACGGACGCGCCTGCAAGCGACCGGTCGATGAGCGTGATGCCACCGACGTCGCTCAGATACTTCGACCCGGTGAAGCCTGACCCCGGATCATTGGCGAGAACCACTGCGACGGTCCGTGGCACCGTGCCTCCTTCGATCGGTCGGTAACGGTACCCGAGGTCAGGTCGGATCGACCATCGGGTCTGCGTAGCGCAACAGAGCGCCGACTTCGAACTCTGCCAGAGGACCCTCATTCAAGATGTGTTGCACCCGACCACCCGCGCTCCTCGCCGACTCGCTCAGACGGTCAACGACATCGGGCACCGACCGGAGCGAACCACCACAGGCCGAGCACGTCGACCCCGTCTCGCAGGTCACGCGCTCGCAGTCGACGCAGATCGATCCAGGAGTGGCATGCTCTGCCTGAACGTAAAGCACATCGACCGAACGTCGATTGACCGCCGCACATGCCTGCTCGAGACCGAGAACCGCTGTGCTCCCGGAGGCTGCTGCGTCGAAGAGATCGGCAACAAGCTTGCGCTCCCCCTGCGCCTCCCACTCAGCTGCCACCAGACGGGCATGCTCGAGCACCGTCGCCGGTGTCATCGTCCCCGGGTCGATCACAAAGGTGCCGGCCAATAGATCAGCGACGTCTGGAGGAAGCGCCTCGAGTAGTCCGGCGACGTGGGAATCGGATCCACCAACGATGAGGAGATCGAATCCGCCATCAGATCGCTTCAGTTCGGTGAGTCGCCCGGCGACGTGCCGATAGTGTCGAGCCACCATCTCGTCGGCTCTTGCCCGCACACGCTGTTCCTCGTATCCGGAGAACCCTCCGTAGTTCGCCTTGCGGATCTCCTCGTCGCGCATTTCCTCCCAGGTCTCGAGTTGGTCCATGGAGAACCGGAAGATGGATCCGAGTCGCCGCCCGACGACTGCCACGCAATACCGCTGATAGTGCTCGATCATGGCTTCTATGGGTCGGAGGTACGGAGAGACATCGATGATGGCCCGATCTCGAACCGGTCCCGGCAGCGCAAATTGCTCGTCAATTCCCGCACCGTGAGAACGGAAGACGGCAACCCCGTGGCCAAGATCCGTGCCGAATCGCCCGACGTCGCGCGACAGCGCTTGGATGTCGTCGCGGATAGAGAGCCGCTGGGACCGCGAGAGAGATTCCGACGAGACCTCGGCTTGAGCGAGAAGGTCTTTGATTCGCGCGGGGAGATTCCGCAGGGACACGGGTCCCGGTTGGAGATTCACGTAGACCGACAGCACTGGGAATCCCCCGGTGTCGGTCCGCCTGAGTCGATCGATCTGAGCCTGATCCAGCACCTTGACCTCCTGCGTGTCGACGACACCGAGGCTACTCCGGCGACCACCGGGCGGATAGAGTCGAGATGCGGTATCTCAGACATTCGAACGGTGAATACCCGCCATGCCCGACGTGATGTGCTCGGGTGCAGCGGCTACACATCGATCCTGGTCGAGGTGTCGACACGCTGTGCGTTGATCCAGTCCTCGAAGTCCTGCCGTGCGACGCGCCACTCTCTACCGAATTTGACTGCCGGAAGTCCACCGGAACGCAGTTGGCTGGTCACGACGAAGGTGGACACGTCCATGTACTCGCAGATGTCTGCAACCGAGAGCCACTCCTTTTCGATGTCGACTTTGATGCGATCCATGTCACCGTTCTACTCGACTCCGCGCTCAGAGTCCACCCTGTTGACATTCCCTTGCAGATGCCGAGCGTTCAGCGTAGGGTTCCGATCCGAATGCGACCAACCCGGTCGCTCTGCAGGATTGCAGGGGCAGCGACGGGCGGAGGGATCCGGGGAGACGGACGCATGAAGATTGAAGCATCGACAGTCGAGGCACACCGGTTCGCTCGCGTGCGCCGTAAGGGCTACGACCCCATAGAGGTCGACCGGGTCATGGAACGACTGGTCGACACACTCCAATCCCACGAACACGACACCGCCGAACTCGAGGCACGAGTCCTCCAGGCAGACGAGTCCGTCGATGCCATCCGCCGAACGTTCGCTGCCGCGCAACGGATTAGGGATGAGATGATCAACGAGGGTGCAGCACAGGCTGCGACGATCGTCGATGAGGCCAACGGGGAGGCCGGCCGGCTTATCGGGAGCGCCCGCGCCGAGGCCGAGGCGATGATGTTCGAGCGGGACGAAGCGATGATTCGAGCCCACCGCGAGGGGGCAGACCGGATGGCGGAAGCCGAGGCTACATCGTACCGGCTCCTGCTCGATGCCGAAACGGCACGATCGGATGCTGCAACGACGACTGAGCGGGCACTCGAGCACAACACCTCCGAGATCGACGCGATGAAGGCAACGGCGGCCGTCGAGGCCGAGCGGCTCGCAAACGAGATCGTCGGGGCTGCCCGTCGCGAGGAGATCCGACTTGGGACCCGCCTCGAGGAGCTGCGCACAGCAGTTGTCGAGGTCGAGACGAAGATCAATGACCTCGCTGCACTTGTCACACCTCACACGACACACATCGCAGAGGTCATCGATCTCACGGTCGTTGACGGCGGGGCATTGAGATCAGGTTTGGGCCGGAGTTAGGGGCCCACCGCCGGGCGCGGGCCGTCCAGGAGGGCGGCCCGCGATCGGCACGCTGTCCATTCTGTGGGCCCACAGCGCCGCATACGGGGACACCAACCCTGGGTACGCGTCGCGCGGGAATAGCGGGAATCGGTTGCGGTCGGCATACTGGGCCTATGACTGATCAGTACTACCAGGAAGACAGCCAGGCGACCACCATCCTCGTTCTCGGGATTCTCTCGCTCGTGCTCTGCCAAGTCCTCGGCCCGTTCGCATGGGTCATGGGGAACAAGGAACTCGCAGGGATCGATGCCGGTCGGCGAGCACCACAGAATCGGGGTACGGCGCAGGCCGGACGAATCCTCGGCATCATCTCAACCGTGTTGATGATCATCGGGGTCGTCATCCTCGCCGTGATGCTGATGTTCGTCGTGGTCGCCTCGGTTTCGTGATCACCGTCTCCCCGACGGCGTCCCAGATGGGGAGGCGATCGCTCTTCGCGATCCCGTTTGTCGCGGCCATCACGCTGGCCGCTATCGCACCGTCCGACGGGAGTCCAACGATCTGCGGATTCGCCACCTGTACCGGTGTTGCCTGCCCCGGTTGCGGCATGACGAGGGCGGCCGGTCACCTCATCCGGGGAAACCTGACCGAGGCGCTTCGATACCACCCGCTCGTGCTGCTCGTGGTTGCCGAACTGCTCGGGGCATGGACGATCTGGGCTGCGCACCAGGCGGGATGGATCCGGTGGCGCCACCGTCGCTGGGTCGACGTCGTCATCGGCGGAACGGCAGCACTGTTGATCATCGTTTGGATCGCCAGGTTGATCGCCGGCACGACGCCGCCCGTCTGACGTTCCGTCAGGCCGATGCGCCGTCCACGTGCACCAGGACGCCCGGAGTCGAACCCGAAGCATGTTCCCTGACGATCAGACCCCGAGCGAAGAGTTCGGCGACGAGACCGGCCGCGGACAACTCGAAGAGGTTGAGACGCTCGGCGACTCCTTGAATCGAAGCACCACCGCCGACCGCGGCGAGGATCGTCCAGGTCGCCGCGTCCACAGCAACTTCTGACACTCCGACTGGAAGTCGAGGGCGGAGGGCAAAACGAATCGAGGTGTCGGGAACGATCTGCACGATCTTCGCCCATTCCGCTCGGCGGGCCGCCGCCGCGTCGAGAACCTCGTCGGCCTCGAACCGTTGGATCTCCTCCGAGCCGTAGGCCCTCGTCACCACACCTTCGACGAACCAGAATCGTCCGGCGGAGCCGTGGCCCAGGCGAATGAGCACCTCACTGATCTGCTGGAGGATGAGAGGTCGCGCCGGATCGGGCCATCTCCCACCCGGGTTGCGTCCCCGACGATCTCGTTCCGGTCGAGTTCCCAATCGGGCGAGCGCAGCGATCGACCCGTGCCCTTCCCTCGTCGTCGCATACGTCAGGCTGCCATCAACGAAGAACACCCGACCGGTCAACGATCCGCGCTCAACACGGAGCACACCCGTCCGTTCTGCGGTCGCGAGCAGGCGAACGACGTCAGCGAGCGAAAACGAGTCGAGATCACCTTGGAGAACGTCCATGGGTTGCTATCGGCGGAAGGACGGGCTGGCTTGAAGGCAGCAGACAGGCAACAGGCAACAGGCAACAGGCGACAGGCGACAGGCGACAGGCGACAGGCGACAGGCGACAGGCGACAGCGAAGCGTCCCCCCGGGAAGACCGGAGGGACGCTCTACTGATCTACTGGTCCACTGGTCTACTGATCTACTTGTCTCCCACAATCGCGGCTTGGGCTGCTGCGAGTCTTGCGACCGGGACGCGGAACGGGGAGCAGCTGACGTAGTTCAGCCCGAGTTCGTGGCAGAGTGCGATCGAGCGTGGCTCACCACCGTGCTCACCGCAGATCCCGGCCTCGATCTCGGGACGGGTCAGCTTCGCTTTCTCGAGGGCGATACCCATCAGCTGTCCAACGCCGTCACGATCGATCGTGAAGAACGGATTGTCATCCAGGATCCCTTGCGACACGTAGTCGATGAGGAACCCGCCCTCAGCGTCGTCGCGACTGATGCCGTATGTCATCTGCGTCAGATCGTTCGTACCGAACGAGATGAACTCTGCGTACTCGGCGATCTGATCGGCCGTGAGCGCCGCGCGGGGGATCTCGATCATCGTGCCGAACTTGTAGTCGATCTCGATGCCCTGCTCGGCCATGACTTCCTTCGCCTCATTCTCGAGGACGGTCCGCTGGCGCTCTAGTTCGTTCACGTGGCTGGTCAACGGGATCATGATCTCGGGGTGCACGTCGATGCCCTCGCGGGTTACCTGGCATGCTGCCTCGAAGATCGCCCGAACCTGCATTCGCGTCATCTCAGGACGCAGGATGCCCAGACGCACGCCACGCAGGCCCAGCATCGGGTTCTGTTCCCGCAGGGCTTCGACCCGATCGAGCATCTCCGACTTCTCGGCGATCTCGATGTTGAGAGCGTCCAACTCCCCGGAGTCCGTCGTCTTGCCCAGTCTGATCCTGAGGTCCGCGATCTCCATGATGATCTCATCCCATCCGGGGAGGAACTCGTGGAGCGGCGGATCGATGAGCCGAATGACGACCGGGTAACCGTCCATCGCTCGGAACAGCCCTGCGAAGTCCTCGCGCTGGTACGGGAGCAAGGAGAACGTCAATTCCTCTCGCTCTTCCTGCGTGTCGGCCAAGATCATGCGCTGGACGACCGGGAGCCGCTCAGGCTCGAAGAACATGTGCTCCGTGCGGCAGAGACCGATACCCCTGGCACCGTATTCCCTGGCACGCACGGCATCCGACGGATAGTCGGCATTGGCCCACACGTCGAGGACACGACGGTCGTCTGCCCAACCAAGGAGCTTCGTGAGCCACGGATCGTCGATGTCGGGGACCTTCGTCTCGACCTTGCCGATGAATACTTGACCGGTGGTCCCGTCGACCGAGAGCCAATCGCCCTCATTGACGACGATGTCGCCGACGCTCATCGTCCGCGCCTGAAGATCGATGTCGAGCTCAGACGCACCGACAACCGCCGGCTTCCCGAACTGGCGAGCGACGAGCGCGGCGTGGCTCGTCCTACCGCCCCTCGTGGTGACGATGCCGTTGGCGGCGAGCATGCCATGCACGTCGTCCGGCTTGGTCTCGGGTCGACCGAGAATCACTTCTTTGCCATCCTTCGCCCACTGCTCGGCCAGGTCCGGATCGAACGCAACCATGCCCACGGCGGCGCCGGGTGAGACATTGAGACCGAGAGCGATCTGCTGATTGCCTGCTATCGCCGCTGCCTTCGCTTCAGTGTTGAACTGCGGGTGTAGGAAGAAGTCGACATGATCAGGGCTGACGCGCATGAGCGCCTCGTCCGTGCTGATCAAACCCTCTTCGACCATGTCGACGGCGATGCGAACGGCGGCCTGTGCGGTGCGCTTCCCATCGCGGGTCTGAAGGAGCCAGAGCTTGCCCTTCTCAATGGTGAACTCCATGTCCTGCATGTTGCGATAGTGGAGTTCGAGTTTCTTCGAGAAGGCATCGAACTCCGTGTACGCCTCGGGGAGATCTCCGGCAAGTTCGGCGATCGGTTTGGTGATCCGTATCCCGGCCACGACGTCCTCGCCCTGCGCGTTGATCAGGTAGTCGCCCTCGAGATTCGACTCACCGGTCGTGGCGTTGCGAGACATCGCTACGCCGGTCCCGGATCCCTGTCCCATATTGCCGAACACCATCGCCTGAACGTTGACGGCGGTTCCAAGATCGTGCGCAATCCCTGCAGCGTCGCGATACGCGAACGCACGCTTCGAATTCCACGACTTGAAGACAGCCTCCACAGCCATCATCAACTGGTCGTTGGGATCCTGGGGAAAGTCCAGCCCCGTATCGCTCTTGACGATCTCCTTGAAGCGTTCCAGTACGGACGAGAGAGACGCGACGTCGAGGTCGGAGTCACTTTCGACGCCGGCGTTCGCGCGGGCCTCACTGAGGACCTCTTCGAAGCGATGGTCGTCAACGCCCATCACAACGCTGCCATACATCTGTACGAGGCGGCGGTAGGAGTCGTAGACGAAGCGCTCGTCTCCGAAGGCCTCAATCATGCCCTCGAGCACGGCGTCGTTGATGCCGATGTTGAGGACGGTATCCATCATCCCCGGCATCGAGAACTTAGCGCCGGAACGGCAAGAGACGAGGAGCGGCGAATCGGCCGAACCGAATCGCTTGCCAAGGGTTGCCTCGGTCGCCGCCAGTGCAGCGTCGAGTTGGCCGGTGAGTCCTTCCGGGAACTGCTCATCGTTGGCGAGGTAGGCGTTACATGCCCGTGTCGTGATGGTGAAGCCCGGAGGCACCGGCACACCAATCCTCGACATGTCACCCAGGTTCGCGCCCTTACCGCCGAGCAGTCCTCGAACTTGATCCCAATCGTTGTCGAGGGCCGCTTCAGCCTCATCGACCTCGTCGAACCGATAAACCCACTTGTCCATTGTGTGCTCCTTCTCTGCATCCACTGACAACGTCGCGGTGTCCCCCGGCCGCGCGAATGCGCTTGAACGACCGTGTTTCGAGACCTGAACGGTACCGTTCTCTCGATGCATTGGATTCAGTTCCTTCGCGTATTTGGCTGGATGGCGTTCGCGATGCTTGTCGGTGCTTGTACGACAGACACCTCGGCATCACCGGCGCCGCCGGCAACCTTCACACCCATCGTCGCGATCACCACGACGACCAATGCAGCTACCCCACCGCCCACGTCCACCGCGGTCACGGCCCCTGAACCGGTGATGACGACCACTACGACGGCTATTCAGATCGCCGAACCGAAGCAGCGCCTGGTGATCAACGGAACCGGTGACGTGAACCTCGATCCCACGTTCGTCCGGTCGTTCCCCTCCACCGGCTACGAGTATGCCTGGTCCGGACTTGACGATCTCTTCAACCAGGACGACCTCACCGTGGTCAATCTCGAGTGCTCGGCGTCGGACCTCGGCACGCCCTGGAACAAACCGTGGACCTTCCGCTGCGATCCCGAAGCGCTCCCGTCGATGGCGGCGGCCGGTGTGGACGTTGCCAACCTGGCGAACAACCACGCCATCGACTACGGATTCGACGCGATGATCGACGCCCGCAGCAACCTGGAGAAATCCGGTATCGATCCCGTCGGAGCCGGCGCGAATTCCGCCGAAGCCTACGCGCCGGTTCTCCTCGAACGGAACGGTTGGACGATCGCGATCCTGGGCGGTGGTGGCGTTCACCCCGAGACGGGATCCTGGCTCGCCTCCGAAGATCGACCCGGCATGACCGACGGCGACTCCGCGGAAGCGATGACCGAAGCGATCAGAGCGGCCGACGAGATCGCAGACGTCGTGCTCGTGACAATCCACTGGGGTGAACAGGACACGACGACCGCCCGCCCATTCGAGATTCGGCTAGCTGAGGCGTTCATCGACGCCGGCGCCGACGGCGTCTTCGGACACCATCAGCACGTTCTTCAGCCCCTCGGTTGGTACTCGGGCAAACCCATCGCTTGGGGCCTCGGGAACTTCGTCTGGCAGGCCGGTTCAGCGCAAGCCCGCAGGACCGCCGTGGCCCAGTTCGTATTCGAACCCGACGGCCGCATCGGCGCATGCCTCATCCCGGTCGTAATCGAGGCCACTGGACATCCGGTACTCCAGTCCGACTATGAAGGACCGTGTGTCCCGGAGGGGCCGGAGTAGCGGCGTAGCCGAGTAGATCCGTCGACAGAACACACCGGCTGCCGGCATCCGACGCAACTACTCGTCGGGACACGTCGGAAAGCGGGCATCTACAATCGGCTCATGGGTGCGGTCATCGCTGTTGCGAATCAGAAGGGCGGGGTGGCCAAGACCACCACCGTGCACACACTCGCGGCGGCCCTCGTCGAGTACGGCAAACGCGTTCTCATGATCGATCTCGACCCGCAGGCGTGCCTCACGTTTGAGAACGGCATCAATCCCGACGATCTCGAAGTGACCGTGCACGATGTGATGCTGGGTCGGGTCAAGATCGCAGACACCGTCGTCGATGCGAACGGCATCGACCTGGTCCCGTCGTCAATCGACCTTGCCGGTTCGGAGATCCACCTGCTCACCAAGACCGGCAGGGAGTTCGTACTCGGTCGTGCCCTCAAGCCGGTGAACGACGGCTACGACTACACGTTCATCGACTGCGCCCCTTCCCTGGGAATCCTCACGCTCAACGCCCTCACCGCCGCGTCACACGTCCTCATCCCGTTCCAGGCCGAGACACTCTCGCACCGGGCCGTCGGCCAACTCCTCGAGACGATCGAAGACGTCAGGGCCTACACGAACGAGAACCTCGGAATACTCGGTGCTGTGGCAACGATGTTCGACGCCAGGACCAACCTCGGGAGACGAACCCTCGTCGAGGTTTCGGAGATGCACAATATCGAAGTGCTCCCTCCACCGATTCCCCGCTCCGTCAAGGTCGCTGAAGCACCCGAGCGGGGAAGGTCGGTCCTCGCCCATGCGCATCGCTCCAAGAGCGCGGAGGCATACCGACAACTCGCCGAAGAGATCGAGAGACGGATATGACCGGTCGCTCCGACCCACAAGGCAAGAGGGCCCTCTTCGAGGCGCCACCGACCCAACTCGACGACCCGCTTGAAGATGACGCGCTCCGAGAACCGGAGAAGCGGGAGGGTCAGGCAGCGCTCTTCTCCACCGGCGAGCACCAGCACGGGACCGGGGTCATCGATTGTTCCTTCTGCGGCACGAAGACCCGCGCTTCGCACATCGACATCAGTGTGAGGATCGCGATGATCTCGATCTGGATCCCGGGCAGGCAGTACAGCCGCTGGATGCAATGCCCGAATTGCCAGCGCCGTTCGTGGTGCCGCGTCAACTGGCTCGGCTAGGAGCACACACCTCAAGACGCCGTCGAACAGTCCGAATTTGTGGTGCCTAATGGCCGAGGAATCGCTCCCGATCGACCACGAATCTGATGTGGTCCCCGCTCGCCACCACTCGGTCCCCTTCGCGAACCGTGAGCCGGAACGACACCGCGCGCCCGTCGATCCCCACGACCTCTGCGGTCGCAACGACAGCAACGCCCACGAGTGACGCAGCGAGGTGATCGACGGCGATTCGGGTTCCCACGGAGGTGGCGCCCTCATCGAGCGTGCCGGCGAGCGCGGCAACCGCTGCTTGTTCCATCAGAGCAACGATCCGCGGTGTTCCCAAGACGGGCACATCCCCGCTCCCAAGGGCGATGGCGGTGTCGGACTCACCAACGACGAGACGAACGGTTGCGCTGGTGCCGACTTCGATCTGCATATGCGCCAGACTGTACCCGGTCCGAGAGTGTCCGGATAGATGAGAGGATGGCGTGCCGGATGATCGTGCTCGAGCAACGGGGATCGGTGTCTATCGCCACCCTTGACCGGGATGAGAACGTCATCGATCCGCCGTTCGTCGAACGATTCGGCGCCGTTCTCGACGAGGTCTCGGCAATATCCGGTCCTCGAACGTTGGTCACCACCGGGTCCGGCCGCTTCTTCTCGACCGGTCTCTCGCTCGGCTACCTGGAAGCCCTCGACACGAATGCCTTGCAGCCGTTCCTTTCGACGGTTGACCATCTCCTTGCCCGCCTTGTCTCTGCTCCCTTCGTTACCGTCGCTGCGATCAATGGACACTGCGTCGCGGCAGGGGCGTTGCTCGCACTCGCTCATGACTATCGCGTCATGCGGGCCGATCGCGGCTTCTTCGCACTGCCCTCGGTCGACGTCGGCATCCCATTCACTCGCGGGATGACGGCGCTGATCGCCCGAAAGGTGCCACCGCCCTGGTCGGATGATCTCGCGATTTCCGGTGACCGTTTCGGCGGCCGAGAAGCTTCCAGCCGCCACGTCGTACATCGGGCCGTACCCGAGGATGCGGTGGTTCCGATGTCGGTCGAGATCGCGGAACGGCACGCTGGAAAGGACGCCGCAACGCTCGGTACGATCAAGGAGCGCCTCTACCACGACGTTCTTGCGGCGCTCGATTCGTGATACACCCCATCGACCACCTCGGCGGCACGATCGTGAGTCGTGGACCTGGTCGGCTCCGCTTCTTCACCGACGGTTGGGGCGATCTATCGGCAATCCAAGCTGCCGACTTGCCATCCGGCAATCCCCCGCCCATCGCAATCGAATGGGTCTCAGATACTGCGGGTGGCGGGATCAGGATCTCGGTCGGCATCTTCGAGAGCCCCGTTGCGATGCTCCCCGATCATGCGCGACACGGTGCCGTGACGCGCATCCTGCCCGTGGACGGGACTGATCGCATGGTGGTGTTGATGGCGGCTTGGAACGAACATGACTCTCGAGCGAGATTCGGGATTGCCAGGCGACTTGCCAAACGGGGGATCGGCAGTCTCGTGCTCGAGAACCCCTACTACGGGATCCGCCGCCCCACCGACCATGACGGCCAGCCGATTCGCACGGTGGCCGACTTCTTCCGAATGGGAATCGGGGCCGTGACCGAAGGGCGCGGGCTACTCGCCTCCGTTCGGGAAGAGGGTCTCATTCCCGGCGTCGCTGGATACTCCATGGGTGGGAACATCGCCGCCCTCGTGAGTTCGACCGTGTCGTTCCCGGTCGCCACGGCGCCCCTTGCCGCCTCGTACTCGCCGGCGCCCGTGTATCTCGATGGTGCATTACGCGGCGGCATCGACTGGGCCGCCCTCGGTGGGGAGTCGTCGGCCGAGCCCAGGCTCCGCGAGGCGCTCCTCAGGGCCTCAGTACTCGACCGTCCGCCACCCGATCATGCACGCCATGCCGTGCTGGTCTCAGCCCGGTCCGACGGATACGTGCCGCCCGAGGCAACACGAGCGCTGCACGCCTTCTGGCCCGGTTCCGAACTCCGCAGTGTTGGTGGCGGCCACGCCACGCTCCTCTGGATGCACAAGAGTGCCCTCGCCGCTGCAATCAAGGACTCGTTCCTTCGCGTGACGCGAACGTCAGAGCGGTAACGTACCGTCTCACCCCTGAAGGAAGGAACGTGGACGTCGGGGCCATCATCTATGTCGGCGCGGCACTCTTCGCCTACGCCCTGGTCTCGAAACGGCTGGCTTCTTCACCGATCTCCGGTCCGCTCGCGTTCGTCACACTGGGCCTTGTCGGATATGCAGCGGGAATCCTCACTCCGGTCGCGCTGACCGGTTCGCCGATCAGTGCAGTGCTCGAATTCACCCTTGCGCTCTTGCTCTTCACCGACGCCTCCAAGCTCCACCTGCGATCGTGGGAAGGCGACATGGCCCTTCCGACAAGGCTGCTCGCGATCGGAATGCCGCTCACGATCGTCCTCGGAACGGGTGTCGCCTACCTCGTCTTCCCGTCGGCAGGGGTTATCGGGGCAGCCATCATCGCGACGATCCTGGCACCTACCGACGCAGCTCTCGGGTTCGCTGTCATCACGAACCCACGCGTCCCCATCAGGATTCGCGAAGCGCTCGGCGTCGAATCGGGACTCAACGACGGCATCGCCCTCCCCATTCTGCTCTTCCTCCTCACCCTCGCCGAGGCTGAGGCAGGAGCCTCCCTGTGGCGCTTCTTCATCGACGGCATCGGTATCGCGTTGCTTGTCGGTCTCATCGTGGGGATCGGCGCTGCCCTCTCCATCGGATTCGCATTGGAACGATCGTGGATCGGGAGGCAGTGGGTGCGGATCAGCATGGTCGTCGTTGCGTTCGGAACCTACATCGTGGCCGATCATCTCGGCGGTAGTGGTTTCATCGCCGCATATGTTGCGGGAATCGGCTTCGGCCGTGTCATCGACCGTCTCGAAACCCCTTCCGAGAACTTCGCAGAACTCGGAGAGGATCTTGGGACGGTGCTCACGATGACGTCGTTCCTGATCTTCGGGGCGTACCTTCTCGCCCCGAATCTCGCCGCATTCACGCTGGCGACGGTCTTCTACGCCGTGATCAGCCTCACTGCCGTGCGCATGATCCCGGTTGCCCTTTCGATGATCGACACACACCTCGCACCCCCCACGTTGACCTACCTCGGTTGGTTCGGTCCACGGGGCCTCGCGTCTATCGTCTTCATCGGTGTCCTCGTCGAGGAAGTCGGCCTCGAGCACTCCCAACTGATCGTCGGCGCCGTCATCGTGACGGTGGCCCTCAGCGTGTTCCTCCACGGTGTGACGGCTCCCTGGGGCGCCAACACATACGCAGCGTGGTACAACAGACAGTCCGAGGCAGTGGGCGAGGACGAAAGCGTGGGGTAGGGCCTCGGGGCGGTGAGCTACCCGCTGCCTGCTACCAGCAAGAGAAGTCCACTTCGCCGACTACC
>CAXMQO010000062.1:0-4907 GCA_964195515.1 uncultured Saprospiraceae bacterium
CCTGCCGAGGCGCTCGCCATCACGCCGATCGCGCTCCTCCTCGCCTCGACCCTCGCATTCGTGGCGATCGCCGTGGCGGCGTTCCGGCGTCGCGACCTTGCCATTCCCGCGTAGGCATCGGCTCGCCGCGACACCGCGACCGATGCGGTCCCCGCGCGAGCGCGTACGCTGGCTCGGGACGTCGCGGGGCCAGTAGCCCAGCCGGTTAGAGCAGCGGACTCATAACCCGAAGGTCTTGGCTGCCACCACAGAGCGACGCTCTTTGCGGGAAGCGCAGGCTCGAGAGATCCCGCTGACCGTGCCACGGCGGTTCGCGACGCTTTGCGACGAATGCGTTGCCAGGGGTGCTCAGCGTTCGACTGTGCACTCGTGGCCTTGGGGACAGACCCTCGCGAAGTGGGGGCCGGATCAGGCTCTGGTTGCGTCAAGATATCGAGACATGGGCGGACGGCCGCCGTGAATGAAGCCAGATCGAAATGAGCGGATGACTACGGATCAGGAGGTTGGGGATTCGATTTCCTCCGGGCGTGCTGCCGAAACCCCCGTATTGCGGGGGTTTCGCCGCGTCGGTTCCTCGACGGTTGCAGAGTCGGCTCGAGGTTTCTGGGTGGTTTCCTGATCGCGCATCGTAGGTCGTTGAACGCGAGCAGCCACCGATGAGATCGCGGCCTCGTTCGTGACATCTCGCGCGGGTCGGTGGCGAGGGATCGGCGACGCGAACTCGCCCGGTTCCCCGGCCGACCGGTCGGGATCTTGTCTCGCAGTCAGGGGGTGATGGGTTCGGATCGCCTCAGTTCCACCGAAGAGACGAGTGGTGAAACCCTCGCCAAGGCGGAGGACTCAGCGCGTCGGGAGGTGTGCCGGGGGCTGACAGACCACCACGGATGCGTCACCTTCGAGTACCAACTCGCCGGATTCGGCGGGCAAGGCCCACGTCGTTCCTGCCGCTACTGCGACGGACGTGCCGTTCGCTGCCCGGAGCGTGCCCGAGCCGTCGACCACGATCGCGATCGCAAAGGTATCGATCACGGAACTCCGCCTCGTGGCGTCGAGTACCGACGCTCGGAAGAATCTGTCTGCCGACGCGGGGAACAATCTGTCCGGCGACGTCCGGACGGCATCATGGACGACACTGTCCTGGACGAGGTCCGGGTCGAAGTGAAGACTGTCGAGAGCTGTGGACCACTCAATACCGAGGGCCGCCTCGTGACGTGACAGATTGAATCCCGCATACTCGAGTACGAAGGAGAATGCCGTCGGCTCCTGGAGTTCGAGCAGGAAGACGCCCCGATCGATGGCGTGGGGCGTGCCGGGGGGTACGAAGATGACGTCACCCCGGTTTACGACGACCTCGTGCATGTGGGCGAGCATGTCCTCGCCGTCCTGAGTGTCCAGCCAGTGGTCCAGTTGCTCCTTCGAAGGGGGCGATACGAAGCCGAGCCACACCCGGCCCCTGGTAGGGGAGAGGATGATCCACCCCTCGGCCTTTCCGTATGCACAGGAGAGGTGCGTGGACGCGAATGGGCGGTCGGGGTGCCAGTGAACAGGGAGGCGCTGACCGGCGTCGAGCAGCTTGACGAGCAGTCCCGTCTCATCGCTACGGTCCTCGCGACCGAGCCAGCCGGCAGGGTCATCCTGGAGGAGTTCGCGAACACTCGTGCCGTCTTCGGTGTGGGCGAGACCGCCAGTTCCTCCGTCCGGCAGCCTCACCTCGGTCACCGAACCGACCCAGTCTTCCGGCGACGCGAAGGAATCGATCCCGCGGAACTCGGCGATGGTCGGCCCGCCGGCGTAGAAGATGGGGACCGGATTGGGTGCCAGTCGGCGCGCATAGGGAGCCACGTTCGCCCTCTTTCTGACCTGTCGGTTCTCGGCCGGAGCTCTCGCGGTCCGCTCTGCTCTGGCGGTCGGAGACGCTCTCGCCACCTGCTCGTCGGTGCGAGTCAATGTAGCACCGAGCACGTGCGGGTCTGCGAGAGCACCTGGACCGACCGGGCGACGAAGGGGCCCGGCGCCTCTTTCGGGGACCGTCCTCCGACGCCGACATCACTCGTCGGACCCAGGAAGGGCCAGGTCGGACGTCGTCGGTCGCCATCTACACTGCCCCGCGATGAGTATGAGTATCGATGCCGAGGCGTTTCTCGCAGCTTCCCTCTCTGGTGCCCTACCAAACGAGGACGCGATCCTGCAGGTGCGCGAGAGCCGGGTCGAACCGTCTGGCATGCGTGCGGTCGATATCACTCCCTTTGGCGGGATCGCCACACGCCTGCTTCCCGATCGCGGGCTGGACATCGGATCAGCATGGTTCAACGGAGTACCCCTTGCCTGGGTATCGGCAACCGGCGAGTCGGCGCCGCTCGACGACTTGGATGGGATGGCATGGGGCCGAGCCTTCGGTGGCGGTCTGCTCGTAACCTGCGGCCTCCGCAATGTTGGCGCACCGTCTGAGGGGCACGGCCTGCACGGTACGTTCGCGCATCTGCCGGCGCAGAACGTGGTCGTGACCCGATCGCTCGACGATGCAGTAGTCACCATCACGGGCCTGATCGTCGACGACCGGCAGGAACCGATGCTGGAGGTTCATCGGAGGATCACGGTCGCCGCCGCTACGGGACGAATCGACCTCGAGGACGTCGCTACCAATCTCGGAAGCGAGCCCGAAGGGGCGCCGCTGCTCTACCACTTCAACTTCGGTTTTCCGCTGTGGTCGGGGGCGGCGAGGCTCGAACTCACGAGGGTCAGCACCGCGGCGAGGGATGAAGCATCCGAGGACATGGTGAACGCCTGGCAGACCCCGCCGTCCGTGAGTGTCGGCCCAGAGTGCGTCCTGGAACACGCGATCGAGAACGGCGAGCCGGGCTGGGCCCGCGTCTCCAACAAGGACCTCGGCATCGGAGTCACCCTCCGTTGGGATAGCGGCGCTCTACCGATCGTCAACCAGTGGCTCGACCCGAATCCGGGCATGGCGGTTCTCGGTGTCGAGCCTTCCAATTGCCGGACGCGTGGCAGGGCATACGATCGAGCGCAGGGCGTGCTCCCCATGCTCGATCCCGGAGAGGCGCGTACTACCGGGCTGACGATCGAAGCGGCCACCCTCGACTGATTCGGTACTTGGGCTCAGCGCGATCGGCTGCCGATTCGAGGGATTCCGCGTTTCGTGGGCGCGCGCGAACGCCTGGAGGCAGCCGGCGCGCCACGCGAGCGTCCCGACACCATCTCCCCGAGCCGGATCAATAACTCAGCGTTCGGTCGGGTTTGCGACGTGTAGGGCCGTTGGAAGGACTTCGATCGTCGGCACGCGGTCTGTGCCGTCTAGACGCTCGAACAGCATGCGCGCTGCTGTTGCTCCCAAGGCGGCGACGTCGAAGCCGACCGTGATATCGACCTGCGTTCCCGGTAACTCATCGAAGCCGATCAGCATCGTCGTCGGAGCGTGCCGTTGGATGGCATTGGCGGCGCCGGTCGCAAGGAGGTTGTTGCCTGCCACGATCGCCGTCGGTGGAGAATCCGATGTCAACCATCGCGTTGCTGTGGCGTCGGCATCGGCGACGGTGTGAATACCCATCTGGATCAGGTCGTCGGCACGTTTCAAATGCCCGTCGCTGAGAGCGGCGACGTGGCCAGCGAGTCGTTCCGATGCCGTGAAGAGACGTTCGTAGTCTCCGATGTAGCCGATACGCATGTTTCCGCGACGGATCAGCTCCGTCGTCGCTGCGCGGACTCCTGATCGGTTGTCGACGACGACCGCGTCAGCAACCAAGCCGACCGGAGGGCGGTCGACGAACACGATGCCGGTCCCGGCTTCGATGTCGGTCGCGAGATAACTGTGATCGGTGTCCGACGAAACCAAGAGCAGCCCATCCACCCTCCGTGCGAGGAGATCGTTGACGCCCCGGCGCTCAACCTCCGGATCCTCATTGGTGTTGAAGATGACCGTGACGTAGTGCAGTTGTCGCGCGTAGTTCTCGACGGACTGTGCCAAGACGGCGTAGAAGGGATTCGCGACGTCACCAATGACCAGCGCGATCATCTTGGATCTCTGTCCCGGTCGGAGACTCCGCGCGAGTTCGTTCTTCCGATAGCCGGTGGCCTCGACAGCTGCCATCACTGCTTCGGCGGTCTCTGTGGCCACGCCCGGCATCCCATTGAGGACCCGAGAGACGGTCATCGTGCTCACCTGGGCGAGGTCGGCAACGTCCCGCATCGTGACGGTCATGGCATCCCCATGAACGGCGCCAAAGCACATCCGGCCCGTGACCGCGAACGCCGGCGAGCCGGGTCGTCACACGCGGCCGTCGAGCCGACGGGATCGTTCGAACATCGCACCATGATGTGAACGATACCATTTCCGACGCCATCGCGTTGAAGTGTCGTTATCCCGTGTCCAGAAAGGGTTCATGGCTGGAGGTGGGGATTCCTGCACGCCGACTTGTTATCGTTATCCGTTAGCGTTAACATCGCTGGCACGTGGTGGCGGTGTACGATCGCCACCAATCCATCGGCAGGAGGTCGGGGAGTGAAAAGCAGGAAACTGACAATCCGTTTGATCGCTGTTCTCATGGTCTTCGGGCTCGTAGCCGCAGCCTGTGATTCCAGCAGTGATGACGACGGCGAAACGACTACCACCGTGGCGGGCGAAACCACCACCACCGCAGCGGGCGAAACCACCACCACCTCAGCGGGCGAAACCACCACCACCGCAACGCCGGATGCCGGCGATCTGACGATTGGGTTCTTGGCTGGTGTTGATGATCCGTTCTATATCGCGATGCAGCGTGGCGCTGAGCGTGCTGCCGAGGCGTTGGGTGTGAACCTCGTGGTTCAGATCCCGCCGTCGTGGAATGTGACGGAGCAGACACCGATTCTCGATGCGATGGTTGCGGCGGGGAACTTGGACTTCTTGTTCT
>CAXMQO010000063.1:0-9867 GCA_964195515.1 uncultured Saprospiraceae bacterium
GAGGATGAGATCGGTCTCCTGTTCCTCCATTTCGTCTGCCGCGAGCAGGGCTGCTGCCTCTTCACCGATTCGTCCGGCGTTACCTGCGAAATCCCACTTGCGGATGACGTCGTAGCCGCCTGTCTCGTACTGACCAAACGACTGCGGGTAGGAGCGCCGCTGGCTCTCGATCTCGCCGAGCGCCGTGGCATCGATCCCTCCGCCCGACTCGACGAGGTGCAGGTGGATGCGGTGGCCTTGGGACGATACGAACCACTTGTTGGTGTCGTAGAAGGTGAGATTGCCGGTTGCGATGGCAATCCCGTCGACCTCTTGCATCGTCTTCGTTGCACCGATCAACAGGTCGACCTTCTCCGAGAGAGGCACCGTGAACGGATCTTCGATGTATGGCGTCTGGTATGTGTCCTGGACCACGTCGACGTCGGCGAACTGCATCGGATCGCCGGGGACCGCGGCTGAGGCGCGAGCGATCTCTGCGGCCCTCTCGCCGGCGACGTTCGCCGCCCGGAGCGAAAGATCGGCAGTGGCGAAGAACCCCCACGACGATCCGATGAGCGCCCGAACACCGACACCCGCCTGCTCCGTGCGGTCGAGTGACTGCACCGCCTGGTTTTGCACATCGATCGATTCTTGCTTGGAAATGACGACCCGTGCGTCGGCGTAGGTGGCTCCTGCGGCGAGGGCGCCTTCAACTGCTGCTGTGGCATATTCGAACATGGAGTTCAGGCTAGCGACCGCACACCCGGTGTCTGGCGTTGATATGGGCCGGATATGGTCCGGATCAGCGCCGGAGTCCAGGGGGTTCGCAGGACACGACTTGCATCTGCTCCACCGACCGCGGAGACTGCGGAGATGGATCGGAACCGCACCTTTGAACTGACCCGCCGGCACCTCAACGCCGGGAAGATCGAGACCTACGAACGCTACGGGTTCGATGCCGTGATGGGCCGGCGCGAGGGCATCCGATTTTGGGACGCGTACGACGACCGATCGTGGATCAACTGTCACTGCAACGGAGGCGTCTTCAACCTCGGACACCGCAACCCGGCGGTGCTTGCCGCCGTGCAGGCTTCCTTCGAGGATCAGGACATCGGCAACCTCAAGAAGGAGGGGCTCGAGGTCGCCATCCCTCCGTTCCTCAATGCAGCGAACCGGGTCGTCGATCCGCCGATCACGAAGAAGGAGATCGACCGTTGCTAACGCAACGACGCCCTGATGTGGGAGGTCCTCCAGCGGCTCCGACGGACCGACCGGTGGTGGCAGCGAATGGTTCGGAAACGGAGCTATCCGTTCCTGCTTCCGGGAAGAGTGATTCGCTGACGTGCGACAAGAGCGTCGCCGGTGGATCCAGTCTCCGACGACGCAACCCGGACCGGATCCGGAAGGTCGTCGACCGGTTCATCGGAACGGATCACGGGCATCTTGACGCTCGGCGGACAGATGGCCATCCCCGCCACATCACCCCTGTCGAGAGGCACGTCGTCGCCGGATCGGCCAATTCTCACCTCGAATCCCGCACCGACGATCGACGATGGACGAGATTAGGGTCGAACGGCCCTACGTAGACAGCGTTGTCCTCCCCGAGAATCGTTTACATATGGTCCAAGACCCGCAGGGAGGGAAGCGAATGCATCAAAGAGGCAGAAGCCTTGCAGTAAATCCCAGGGCGATTGTCATGAGCTTGCTTGCTCTGCTCATGGTTCTCGTTCTGGCAGCGTGTGCCGGTGATACCGGTGATCCCGGTGCAACCGGTCCGGCCGGACCGGCAGGCGAAGCCGGTGCCGCGGGTGCCGCGGGTCCCGCTGGCGAATCCGCGGCAGCGACCGATCTCGGCTGTATCGAGTGTCACGACGACACGACGCTGATCTCCGGAAAGGCGACTGCGTGGGGAGACTCGCTGCATGGAACCGGTGAGGCCTATGTGCGCGGCGAGAGCGCAGGTTGTGCCGGATGTCACTCCGGCGGAGCCTTCAGCGCCATGGTCGCGGCGGGAGGCAGCCCGGACACGGTTGAGGTTGGAGATCCAAATCCGACCCGCCAGGACTGCCGCACCTGCCACGAGATCCACACCACCTACACCGGCGCCGACTGGGCACTGGCAACGACGGATCCGGTAGCACTCTATGCCTTCGATGGGGTGACCTTCGACGGCGGTGAGGGCAACCTCTGCGCCACCTGTCACCAGCCGCGTCGAGGGATTGATCCAGCCGTTGACGGCATGATTGAGGTTACGAGCACTCACTGGGGTCCGCACCACGGTCCGCAGAGCGCAATGCTGCTCGGCCTCGCCGGTGCCGGTGATGTCTCGGGCAGCCCCAGCGCGCACGCTACACAGGTGGAAGACACCTGCGTAACCTGCCACTTGGGTGATAGTGCCAGCCACACGTTCGAGGCCGATGTCGATGCGTGCCAGGCGTGCCACTCAGGTGCGGAAGACTTCGACATCAACGGCCTGCAGACCGAGATTCAGGCCGGGCTCGATGAACTCGAGGCGGGTCTGATTGCCAAGGGCTGGCTCGATGAAGAAGGTCACCCAGCGGTAACGTCCATCCCGGAAGCGCAAGCTGCCGCTCTCTGGAACTGGATCTACATCGCCCATGAGGACAAGAGCCTGGGTGTCCACAACCCGAGTTACACGAAGGCATTGATCCAAGCCGGTTTGGATGCACTAGCAGCGGGTTAGTCCCCGCAGCACCAATAAGTACGCAACCACTATCGAGCGGGGCTGCCAATCGGCAGCCCCGCTTCTCGTCAGGCACCGAGAACACCGCGTTGAACCCAGACCAGGAGGATCCTGGAGGCGGTCGCCCACGACACGCAGCAGGGGCTCCGTCGAACCGACCGTTGGCGGCAGCAAACGCTGCGAAGGTGGGACCACCGTTCCTGCTTCCAGGAAAGGCGGATCGCGAATGTGTGACACGATCGTCGTCGTCCATCCCGAGGGTGTGTTGTTCGCCAAGAACTCTGACCGGGACCCGAACGAGGCTCACGGCCGTTTCGGCTTCCGGTGGCACCGGGCCGGGAGACCTCATGGCGACGCTCCGCTCCCACGGCCCAGACCGCTGGCCCCGCTACAAGGCCATCGACGGCACCCTGTCGATCCCGTGCATGCACGGCGGCGGCATCGCAGCTTCCTCGTCGAGCCTCGGCGGCTGGATCTCCGATCTCGCAACCCGGACCCATTGGATCAGCGGAGCCTCGGCCCAGTGCCTTGCGTTGTTCGAACCCGTGAGCGTCGACACACCGGTCGACATCGGACCGATCCCTGACGGCCACGACGACGGTGAGAGCCTCTGGTGGCGGCACGAGCATATGGCCAGAACGGTGATGCGAGACCCTGATCGTCTCGCAAACCTGTTCCTCGCAGAACGCGACGCCCTCGAAGCCCGATGGCTCACCGACCTGCCAGAAGGCCGGGCAGCGTTCGACGAAGGGTCGGCGCTCATTGACCGCTGGGCATCAACGGTCGCGGCAGCCGACGACGACAAGGACGCGCGACCGATCTGGGCCCGCCGCTACTGGGCGAAACGAGACCTGGCCGCCTCAGGCGCCGTAATCGGCATCGTCCGGTTCAGCGGATAGAGCCACAGAGTGCTTGCCATCTCCCGTCACCCCACGCAGTGGGGGGACGCGGATTCACCCCCGCGAATCCGCAGGGGGGCTTCCCCACCGCAGAAGGGCGCCCCACGGACAGCCGCCGAAACCTGAGGTGTCGCACAACACCCCCCTGCGTCGTCGCTGACGCTCCTCCGCGTCACCCCGTCCTTCGGCCGAGGGGACAGATGAACGTCGCTTCACCACCGCGAGATCTGGCTTGGTCTATGCGCCGAACCTCTGAGTAGTCAGGTGAGTTCACCTTCTCTTGCCGGCGGCTGGTAGCTCAAGGCACTGATCTACTGATCTATTACCAGGCCATACGTCGTCGGCAGGTTCACGATGAACGGACAGGCGTCGAGGCCAACGCACGTGGTCCCACAGGCCAGCCCGGAACAAGCAACCGCATCGCCCGGCATTGAATCGGAGCTTGCGCTCAGCACACCTTTGGCGGCGAGTACACCGATCATTCCTTCGAGCGCGGGCTCGGAGACGCCGATACGATGGGCAAGATCGCTGGAACGGATGGGTCCGCGTTCGGCGCGCAGTTCGTCGACGATTCGGTCGAGCACCGTCATCCCAGACCCGCCGATCTCCCGATCTGGAAGACCCCGACGGCCATCACCCAGGCAAGCGCGGTCTGACCGATGACGCTGAACCACATCCAGCGGGTCCCGATCTCGTGACGGATCGCTCCGACCGTCGCCATACATGGCGTATAGATGAGGATGAACACCATGAACGCCAGGGCGGCGAGGGCGCCGTGGCCGTCGCTGCTCTCCTCGAATCCGTTCCTGATCGCGGCCGACAAGCTGCTCGATGTCTCCTCTGCCCCGTCACCCGCCAGGTCGATCCCGACGATCCCTGGAATGGACGTGGTGGCGTCGACGACCGCGGCACCGAGTCCGGTGAAGACCTCGGCCAGTGAATCGACAATCGCCGAATCCTCGGCGACCTCGATCTCTTCTGCGCCGTAGACCTGGGCCATCGTCGAGACGATGACCTCTTTGGCAACAAAACCGGACATGAGCGACCCGGTTGCCTCCCAGGTTCCGAAGCCCGCGGGTTCGAGGACGGGGGCAATCGCGCCTGCCACCGACGAGAACGCCGACTCGTCAACATCGGTGTCCCCGAACGAGCCACTCCCCCCAACAGGAATTGCCATGAGGAGCCAGACGACAATCGTTGTGACGAAGATGATCGAACCGGCCTCCCTGAGAAAGGCCCGGGTCCGTGTCCACGTGTGGAACCAGATCGACCGGAACGTCGGAAGCCGGTACGGAGGCATCTCCATGATCGCCGGCATCGGATCGGTCACGGGGAGCAGGGATCGTTTCAGAAGGAACCCGATCACCATCGCGACCGCGATGCCGAGCAGATACATGCCGAAGACGGCAAGCCCCGCGTACTCGGGAAAGAAGACCGACGCCATGATCACATAGACAGGCAAGCGTGCCCCGCAACTCATGAACGGCACCAGCAGCGTCGTGAGGATTCGATCTCTCTCGTTCTCAAGCGTGCGCGTTGCGTAGACCGCCGGGACGGTGCAGCCGAACCCAACCAGCATCGGAAGGAAGCTCTTCCCCTGTAGGCCAACGCCGCTCATGACCCGGTCCATCACAAATGCTGCCCTCGCCATGTAGCCGCTGTCCTCGAGGAAGGCGAGCGCGAGATAGAGCGAGAACAGCACCGGGATGAACACGAGAATCGCCCCGACACCCGCGACGACGCCGTCGGCCAAGAGGCTCTCGATCCAGGTGCCACCGAGACCCACACCTCCGACCAGGCTCCGCACGAGATGGTCGATCGGTCCCGAGACCGTGCTGTCAATCCATTCGAGGAATGCACCGGCGACATCCGTGGTGATCTTGAACACGACCCACATCGCGGCAAGGAAGATCGGAATCCCGAGGATTCGATTCGTCAGGACCCCGTCGATTCGATCCGTCCGCGTTCGCTTCCGCCGTTGTGTCGTATCGGTCACCGCGCGGACGATGTCGTTCACTATCTGGAATCGGGCGCCGGCGATCGCTGTCTCGGCTGACGTACCCATCACCGAGCGAAGATCGGCGAGCAGCTGATCCCGGAGCCGCAGAATCTCGTCGCCACCGCGGAGTTGTTCGATCTGTTCGGCGATGCCGGGGTCCTCGTCGATGAGGGCGATGGCGAGCCAACGAACGTCGAATTGATCAGCGATCTCGGTCGCGTCGGCAATCACCGGAGTGAGACGATCAATGGCTGCCTCGACCTCGGTGCCGTAGTCGATCCGGAAGGAGCTCACGAGACTTCGTCCCACGCGTAGATGCCCACGACAGCGTCCTTCAGATCCTCGAGTCCGTCACCTGAGCGAGCCACCATCGCCACGACGGAAACACCCAGGCGGGCGGAGAGTCCGGCGGAGTCGACGTCGATCCCACGCGAGGAAGCCACATCGGTCATGTTCAGCACGAGGATCGTCGGGACACCCGTCTCGAGCACCTGGACCGCGAGATAGAGGTTTCGCTCGAGATTCGCGGCATCGGCAACGACGATCACGGCATCAGACCCGCCGCTCACCAGGTAGTCCCTGGCGATCATCTCCTCAGGGGAAGAGGCGTTGAGACTGTAGGTGCCGGGAAGGTCCACGACCTCGACAGTGTGACCGTCATGTCGGAACGACCCGTCGACCCGTGCGACGGTCTTCCCCGGCCAGTTCCCAACGTGCTGTTTCGCTCCCGTGAGCAAATTGAAGATCGAGGACTTGCCGGTGTTGGGATTGCCGGCGAGAGCAACCGTCAACCCGGCGGCAGACGTGGGCTGATCGCCGCGCCTGTATCCGGCCATCAATCGACCTCCCGCACGATGACGAGGTCGGCGTCTCCGCGTCGAATGGCGACCCGGGAACCCATGACCGCGTATTCGACGGGATCTCCGAGCGGCGCCCTACGCATCGCGGTAACTCGGGTCCCCGGCACGAACCCCATCTCGACGAAGCGCCGGACCCCGACGTCGGAGCTATATCCCACCACGATGCCGGTGGCACCAAGTGCAAGTCGGCCGAGCGGCATCGTTTCGGTCGTCATTGGATCTCCACCCGGATACCGTCTGCGAGGGCGGTGCCGAGGTGAAGACAAGCTCCGTCGATCGCCACGAGACGATCGCCACGCTTGCCGACGCCGAACACCTCGATGCAAGCACCAGGAGCGAGTCCTTGGTCGGCGGCGAATGCCGCGAGCGGTTCCGGCAGATCAACTGCGAGGATCGACGCACGGGTCCCGACCGCCATCACCGAGAGCAACTCGGTCACGGGCAGCGAGACCTCGCCGGCGCTGGTCGGAATCGCCCGCCCGTGCGGTCCCGATGACGGATCTCCGAGGAACCCCGAGAGCAGATTCTCGACGTCGTCCGGTGTCACGTGCTCGAGGTCGCAGGCAATCTCGTCGGCGCGTGCTGCGCTCAACCCGAGTTGCTCGGAGAGGAAGACGCCCCAGAGCCGACGACGGCGGAGAATTGATGAGGCGACGGCCCGACCGCTCTCGGTGAGCGACACACCCCGGTACGGCTGGTAGTCGACGTAGCCGCGAGCGTCGAGCTTGCGGATCATCTGATTGGCGGACACACCCTTCACATCGAGTTGAGCCGCAATGTGAGACAAGGACACCGGCTCGGTTCGGCCGTCTTCGATCGCCCGTGCGACCGTGATGAGGTACATCTCTTCGGCTTCTGAAGTCCCGGTTTGGTGTTGAACCATGCCTGTGGATTCCCGCTATGGATGTTTAGGCATGCCTAATGATAGACATCGGAGTGGGGCGCCGATCCTTTCATCAGCATGCGGCCTGCCCGCGCCGTGGCGAACAACCCCTACCGAAAGAGCCTGGAGGCGCATATGGTCCATGCAATGCATCGTCTCATCGGAACCTGGCGTCTCGTCGAGTGGACGTTCACCGTGAACGAGTCGCGCCCCACCCATCCGTGGGGCGGAGACCCGGTCGGTCTGCTCACCTACACCGACGACGGACGCATGAACGCGTCGCTGATGAGCATCGGCAGACCACCAGCGCCGACGCGTACCCTGAGCGCCGCACCAGCCGACATCCGAGCTGCAGCGGCAGCCGGCTATCTCGCATACGCAGGCGCCTATACGATCGAGGATGACGACGTCCTCCATCACATCGAGGTGAGCCTCATGCCCAACTGGGTGGGAAGAACCGAGCGCCGTCACATTGAATGGCTACCAACCGGGAGTGGAGAGGACCTCATTCTCTCGACGCCGCCGACCCAAACCGACGGGGGCCGGACCGCCGTGAATCGACTCAGGTGGGCGAGAATCCCGTCGATCGCCGACACGGATCAGAGTGGAATGCCCACAGGTCGTCCGAACGGCGGGTAGCCTCAAGCCAGCCTCACCGCCGACGTTGGGGGTCACATGGCGAGATCAAGCGGGAGATCCTCGATTCCCCGACCGTTCGTGCACAAGCGCTCGATCGGTCCGTGGAAGATTGTCCTATGGATCATTCTCGCCGTCCTGGTGCTGGTGCTCGCCTTCTACGGACTTGGCGGCTGGCACTTCTCAAACGAGATCTACTCGGGGGCCTTCGAGGTGCGTCCGCCGGAGCCTCCTGAGTTCGACATCACACTCGATCGCGAAGAAGCCGAAGCGGTGGTTCTGCGAGCCGACCCCGACGCTGCGAACCTGACGGCCGACGGCCTATTCGGTCTCATCAGTGAATCGGACGCAACGGTCATCAACGGCATCCTCAGTGCTGAGACATCCGGTGGCGTGTCGACGGTGCGTCGCTCTCGGGTGCCGGGCGAGCCGATTCCTGCACCGGGATCCGCTGTCAGGCTCGACGCGTTCGTATGGCCCGGCGATCCGAGCACGGCGCTGGGACTCGCGTTCGAAGAGATCGAAATCGAGGTCGAAGGAGGACGTGCCGGCGCCTGGTACCTCGAAGGTTCCACCGACACGTGGATGATCTTCGTTCACGGCAAGGGCGCGCCGAGGAACGAGGCGCTGCGTCTCCTTCCCGTGGCCGCCGAACGTGGGTATCACGCCATGGTCATCGACTATCGCAACGATCCAGGAGCACCTCTTGACCCCTCCGGCAGGTACCAGTACGGACTGACCGAATGGAATGACGTCGCGGCTGCGGCACGTTACGCGAAGACCAACGGAGGTCAAGACCTGATCGTCGTCGGGTACTCAATGGGCGGATCGAACGTGATGTCCTATCTGCTCGAGTCACCGCTGCGAAACCAGACGGTTGCTGCGATCCTCGACAGCCCCATGCTCGACTTCGAAGCGACCGTCGACCATCGGGCGGCCCAAGTCACGCTCCCGCTCACGTCGATCGGGCTTCCACAGAGCCTGGTCTCGACGGCGAAGTGGCTCGCAGATTGGCGGTTCGACATCGACTGGGAGTCGCTCAACTACGTCGAGCGGTGGCGGGACCTTCACACCCCAACGCTCATCATCCAGGGAACCGGCGACGACACCGTCCCGGTCGGACCGTCCCACGAGTTGGCACGGATCCGTCCCGACCTCATCACGCTGGTTACGCCGCCCGGCGTCGGCCACGTGCTCGCGTGGAACGCCGATCCGGAGGGCTACGAGGCACTCGTGAACGCCTTCCTCGACGATCTCGGCGTCTGAACGACACCCCGGGTCTCGGCCTCCAACGAACCGCGTGCAGCCATGCGGACCGGTTCACGCTACGGCAATCCTGCTTCAGAACCGGCGAGAGCCGAGACGTCAACTGCGGCGATCTCATCCGCAAGCCCGGAGAACCGGTCGAGCACAGCCACCAGACGCGCGGTGGCAAACGGCGACGGAACCTTCTTCTGCCCAAACGAGAACTCGGAGAACCCCCGATAGGCCGACCTCGGGGTCACCCTTCCCTCGTCTCCGAAGTTGTACGCGATCAGACAGGCTGCCATCTCGGCGACGCTCCGGCGCTCCCGCCCCACGACCCATGCATCGGGATAGCGGCCCACCGTGTCGAGCACCCAATGTACGTCGTACCAGCAGGTCGGCCACTTCACCTTCTTGAAGCGACGCCCGTGGCCGAACGTGTACGGCTTGTGATCCAGTCGATCAGACCAAACGCTGATCGATGTACGAATGGTCGCGTCAAGTCCTTCGGGGCGTTGGTCGGGCGACACCGCGAGAATGCTCGTGCCGCCTCGAGGGTCACTTGTGGGCAGACGTCGGCTTTTCGGCCGGGACCGCGGAACCCCGACACCGTGTGGGGACTGCACAACCATCCGCTGCCTTGGGCGGTGTCGGTGAGGTCG
>CAXMQO010000064.1:0-26366 GCA_964195515.1 uncultured Saprospiraceae bacterium
ATCGTGCGACCGGGGAGTGATCAATGTTCCATCACGTGGCCCTCTTCCGCTTCAAGGAGGGGACGACCGAGAAACAGATCGACGTAGTCACGGCTGCTCTTGACGCTCTGCCCGACCAGATCGCCGTTCTCGCAGGGAATCGATTCGGTCGTGACGCCGGTATCACGGACGGATCGTGGGACTACGCCGTCGTCGCCGACGTGTCCGACGCGATCGACTACCCCGCACACCGAGATCACCCTGCACACAGGGCGGTCCTCAACGACCTCAACGCACCGCTCGTCGCCGAGGCAGCGCGCGTGCAGTTCGAGACCTAGGCGCCGCCGATTCGGCGGTGCTTCCATCGCGCACAAGACGTCGCCCCGCGCCACGGATACGCTTCACTGCCGGCGGACCGAGGCTTCTTCCTGGTTCCACCACTTCAGGACCCGCAGGGCCCTCAGCGTGTTCCACCGGCCCGGCACTCTCCCCGGTTCCAGGGTGAACAACGTATTCCCGGAGTACTGGGGCCCCTTCGCCCAACAACCATCGGGACGGCAACGGGTTCTCACCAGTTCGACGGCGTCGGCGGCCCGCGGATCGGGCACAGCGCCGGCGTCCTGCAGATGGTCAAGACCCCGCAACACGTCGTAATGCCACCTCGGCGGGAAGTGGAAGGCCGTCCACTCGCCGCTGATCACCTTGCCGGTGCGGTGTGACCGGTACATCCTGTGGTCGAGCAGGAATTCGTGGCCGCGTGCGATGGCGGTGTCGGCGTCGCTATCGCCCGACCTCCGCTTCCATTCCAGGAGTCCCTCGAGAACCGAGATCGTGGTGTGGAACGACGAGTGCGTGTCCCCGCGATGGTCCCTGCAGTTCCATCCACCGTCGGGCATGCTCACTGAGAGCAGCAACTCGGCGATCGAGTCGGCCCTCGGATCGCGCACGTCGAAGTAGGACACGAGCGAGAGCACCATGCCGTTCACACAGCGCTCGGCGAGGCTGCGACCCGACCAGTACGACACGCCACCCTCGACCCAGTCGGCGTCATCGAGGAGCCTCTCACACCCAACGATCGCCTCGTCGTTGGGGGGCGCCAGGCCGAGCCTGCGTAGGAGGAGCAGCGTGTACGTGGTCGAGATCCACTTCGGCGAGTAGAGGCCACCTCCCCACGTGCCCACTTGATCCTGGAGATCCAGCAGCCTCCTCCCCCAGCCGGCCCGGCCGACCTGAGCCCGTGACTCATCCCAGATCGCGTGGACCCGATCCAGAAGATCCCGCTCCACCTGCCAGCGGATTGCTGGATCCCCCGCTACGAGCCAATCGAGAACCGGATCACTCATGGGTCCATAGTGCGCGGTTGCTCTCGAAACTGCAAGCTCACGAGCGCAACGACGCCATCGCACGACGGTTCAATCGAAAGGACAGACACACCCGCGGCTGCGCCCCCAGCCGTCGGGAGATCGGAGCACATCGCTCCTCAGCGGGATCTATCCGGACGTACCGCCGATGACCGTTGGATCGGGCAGGTTGTGGAGGCGGACCTGGGAGCGAGAGAGCAGTCGGTTCTCCGCGGGGTCGCTCATCTCGACCTGCCATACCTGCTGTGTTCGTCCCCGGTGGATCGGTGTGGCCACGGCGCGGATCGTGCCTTCGCGCATCGAGCGATAGAAGTCGGTTGAGTTGGAGACACCGACGGCGCCGTTCATACCTTGCTCCATCGCATAGGCGGCTGCCCCCTCCGAGGCCGCGGTCTCACCTAGAACGCAGTAGATCCCACCGTGCACAAGGCCGTAGGGCTGGCGGTGCCGTTCGTCGATGTCAAGCGTCAGGACACATCGGTCCGGCCCGACTTCCTCATACTCGAGACCGATGAGCCCGTTGAGGCCACCGCGAGAATCGTGGTTCACATCCATCTGACCGACCTCCGAATCTGTGGAACGACGCACCCTATCGCACCGAGTGGTGTCCCTCGCCCAAATGCACGATCGGGTCGGATCGACCCGGGAGGCGGCGCTCCACCCGGGACGTGCGGAACCTGATCGCGTTGGAGCCAACGACCGCGAGAATGATGCCATGGGCCGTCCTAGAAGCTGAGGAACGATCGACACATGAGTGAGATGACCATCACCTTCATCATCCTCGGGGTGACGATCGTGCTGTTCATGTGGGGCCGCTGGCATCCGGATCTGGTCGCCGTCGGCTCGCTGCTGGCGCTGTACTTGTCGGGTGTCGTCGACCTCAACGAGGCGTTCTCCGGCTTCGCCAACACCACGGTTGTTCTGATCGCCGCCCTCTTCATCGTCGGTGAGGGCCTCAGCCGCACCGGCGCCACCGCGTACTTCGGGGACAAGCTGATCAGCAGCGCCAGGGGCAACGCCCTGCGCCTGCTCGTGTTGTCGATGGCGGCTACCGCGATCCTCTCCGGGTTCATCTCAAATGCAGGAACGGTCGCGACGCTGATGCCGGCGGTCGTGCTGGCGTCGTGGGGCGTTCGCAAAGTCCCGTCCGCTTACCTGATCCCGGTCGCGTTCGCCGCCAACGCCGGTGGACTCCTCACGTTGACCGGGACGCCACCCAACATCGTCGTGACCGATGCCCTGCATGCCGCCGGGTTCCGGGCATTCGGCTTCTTCGAGTTCGCGCTGATCGGCGCCCCCCTCGTCGTCGTCGGCGTCATCTACATGGCCACGATCGGGCGCCGCCTGCTCCCCAAACGCCGCTCCGGCCATGCGCCGCCGGTGCTCGATCAGGAGATGGACGAACTCGCCGAGGTCTACTCCCTCGACGGCGTTCTGTACCGCATGCGGGTGCGCAAGCCGTCGCCCCTCGTTGGTTCCTCGCTCCGGGAGTCCGACCTCGGACGCCGCTTCGGAGTCGCGGTACTCCAGATCGAACCTCGCCACGATGAGCCTCAGTTGCTCGGGCAACCCCTCCCCGCTCCGGTACGCGAACGTATGGAGGCGATGGCGTCGGATCCGCCCACACTTCCCGACCCCGGGCAGACGATCAACTACAACGACGTGCTCACTGTCAGCGGCACGCCCACTCAGGCGCGGGATCTCGAGGTCAACATGCAGCTCGGTGTGCTTCCGATCGATGACGCCGGGCACGAACTCGTCGAGATGCTCTCCCAGGAGATCGGGATCGCCGAGGTGCTGCTCACACCACGGTCCTCCTACGTTGGGAAGGTCGTCGCCCGGGGCGCGATCGGAAGAACGTTCGGTGTGCAGGTCGTAGGTATCCGACGCGGTGATCGACAGATCTCGAGCACGGTCCCCCTCAAGTTCGGCGATGCCCTCCTCGTGCGGGGCCCATGGCAGTCGATCGGGGGCATGGCCGAGGAGCAGCGGAACTTCGTCGTCGTCGGCCGACCCGAGGAAATCGCCACACAGGTCACGGAATTGAACGCGAAATCGTGGTTATCGATTGGAATTCTCGTCGCGATGGTGGCACTGATGGTGAGCGGGTTGGTGCCCGTCGTGATTGCGTCGATGTTGGCCGCCGGGGCCATGTTGCTCACCGGATGTCTGACCAGAACGCAGGCCTATCGGGCGATCTCGTGGGCCACCGTGATCCTGATCGCTGCGATGATCCCGATGGCGATCGCCCTGGAGAAGACGGGCGGGGCTCAGCAGATCGCCGACGGCCTTGTCGACACGCTCGGGAGTCTCGGCCCCGTCCCGTTGCTCGCGGGGATCTTCCTCGTCACGACGGCCTTCAGCCAGGTGATCAGCAACACAGCCGCTTCGGTACTGATGGTTCCGATCGTTCTGGGTGCCGCGGCCGGGCTTGGCGTGAACCCGCATCCGCTGATGATGGGACTCGCCGTCGGTGCGTCCGCGGCGTTCCTCACCCCAATCGGAACAGCCCCGAACCTGATGGTGATGGCACCGGGCGGCTACCGGTTCACCGACTACGCGAAGGTCGGTGCCCCCCTGCTCGCCGTCTTCCTCTTGGTCAGCCTGATCCTGATCCCCATCTTCTGGCCCTTCTGATCCCAACGCTCTCCGAGGACTTGGACCCGCTCGCGTCAGGCGACATACTGAGGCCATGGAGTACAAGCACACCCAGTGGGGGTTCATCGCCATATTCGTCTTGCCCATGGTCGCGGTGGCCGTGGTACCGCTCGTGGCAGCCGACGATGAGACAACGACGTTGGTGATAGTCGCGACGGTTGCCTTCATGATCGCGCTGCTCGCCGTCGTCCTTGTCTTCAGCCGGCTAGAGGTCACCGTGAGCGGCGGACGCATTGTTACCGCGTTCGGCTTCGGTCGTCCCCGCACGGTCGTCGAACTCGGGGACGTCACGGCCGTCCGCCAGATGCGCAACACGTGGGTGCAGGGATTGGGATCCCGCAAGATCTCCCGAGGGTGGATGTACAACGTGTGGGGCCTCGACGCGGTCGAGATCGAGCTCTCCTCCGGCAAAGTGTTTCGGATCGGAACCAACGATCCCGAGAACCTTCTCGCCGTGATCGCACTACAGATCGTGCGGTAGCGGTCTGGCGAAAGAGTTCCTGCGAACGTAGGACGGCTGGGGAAGCTGGTCGGTCATCTGACACCCGAAGAGCAGTGGGGCGTGGACGGCGCATTGCTCGTCGTGCTCGGCCTGGGGTGAGCCGATTGGCACGAGGCCGAACCCCGCCGATCGTGCGATCGTGCAGTCCATCGCCTGCCTGATTGGAAACGGAGCGGTACAACATTCGACGCACACAGGTCCGCGAGAGCGCGTATCTTCGGGTGATATGCGCTACGAACACCAACATGTCAATTGATACACAGCCGTCCAGCGGCAAGGGGGCGAAGAGCCGAAGGCCTCTCTTCATCGCGGCGGCCGTCATCGTTCTGCTCGCCCTCGTCGGCGGCGCCCTTCTCGTGTGGTATCTCAATCAGCCGGTACCCGAGGAAGTCTCTATCGAGGGCGCGGTTGAAGACGTCGCCACTGCCGAACCGGGTACTTCCACCGAACCTGCTTCCGCGTTGGACGGGCTCGACGGCGCATGGTCGGTCGACACGTCCATCGGCGAGTTCAACTTCGAGGATGCCACTTCGTCGTTCGTCGGTTTCCGGATCGAAGAAGAGCTCGCATCCGTCGGTGCCACGACTGCGGTGGGTCGCACACCCGTCGTCGGCGGCTCGTTCGTCCTGAGCGGCGCCACCGTCACCGAGACCGTCATCGAAGCGGACATGACCGGAATCGTCACCAACGCCTCTCGCCGCGATCAGGCGGTGCAGCGTGCGCTCGACACCGGCACGTTCCCGACGGCGACGTTCACGCTCGAGTCTCCGATCGACCTCGGCGCGATTCCGGAGGAAGGCGAGCCGGTGTCCGCAACGGCCGTCGGTGAGTTGACCATCAAGGACGTCACGCAGCCGATCGAGATCCTCCTCAAGGCCCAGCGAGTCGGTGATCTGATCGTCGTCGTCGGGTCCGTCGACATCACGTTCGAGGATTGGGGCATTGAGGTGCCGACGGCCCCGGTCGTCGCTTCGGTGGAGGACCACGGCATCCTCGAACTCCAGCTCTTCTTCGCTCGCAGCTAACGGCGAGCCGCACGGCCGTGTGTGCCGGACAGGGATCCGCGACGGAGCGCTCTTGAGGCACCGTAAGCCGAGCGGCTATGCGATTGGCAAACACGATCGGAAGAGCGACCCCGGACCGTTAGTACCTTGATGGGTGACCGCTAGTCGCGGCGGGTCTCAGAGAGCACTGCACCGTCCGGAGCCCGCACCCGAACAATCATGGACATCTGGCCCGGCAGGCTGTGCGTGGCGCATGCGAAGCAGGGGTCGTAGGCGCGGAACGCCATTTCTATCTTGTTCAAGACACCTTCGGTCACCTCAGTACCGGCGGTAATGAGACCCTGGGCGGCTTTCTTGATCGACATGCTGATCGGAGCGTGGTTGTTGGTGGTCCCGACAACCAGATTGACCTTCTCGAGGATGCCCCGCTCGTCCGTGACGTAGTGGTGCGTCAATGTTCCTCTGGGTGCCTCGAGTGATCCGATGCCCTCGGTCGGCGTCTCGGTCGGAATAGTCCGGATGTGCGGGCTCGTGATCTCCTCATCACGGGCGAGTTCGATCGTTCTCTCTGCAGCGTTGACGAGTTCGACCACCCGCGCCCAGTGTGTGGCGAGCGTCTGGTGGACCGGAACGGCGCCGCTGCTATCCCCGGTGAGCATCTCGAAGTAGCGCTCGTATTCGGCCTGGGCGAGCGGCGTGGTCATGCCTTCGGCGACGTTCAACCGTGACAGCGGGCTTGCCCGGTAGAGACCGCTGTCGGTACCGTCCTCGAAGCCGTGCCAGCCCTTCGCCTTCAGGTACGGGAACTTGAGATAGGTCCAGGGTTCGACGTGCTCGGCGATGTGCTCGAGATAGTCCCGTGGGTGGTATTTGACCACCTCGACGCCGTCGGGGTCGACAACTCGCACCATCCCGTCGTAGATGTTGGGCCGGTTGTTCTCGTCGACGGTGCCCATGGAGTGGAATCGGTGGGTGTAGGTGTCGGAGAGGATCAGGTTGAGATACTCCGGATTGGCGAGGACCACGTCGTCGAGGATTCCGAGTGTGAACTTCGCCGCCTCCAACAGTCGCTCGGCTCGATCGATGATCTCGTCGCGTTCATCCTCCGTGACACCTTTCGTCACTCCCCCGGGGATCGATGTCACCATGTGGATCGTCTTGCCGCCGAGGATCTTCACGATGTCGTGGGCGGCCGCCCGCGCCTCGATGACGACCTTGCCTGCGTCGATCCCGAGTTTGTGGATCATGCCGAGGATGTTGCGTTCCGCGGGCGGGGATTCGGGGCCCATGACGAAGTCTGGCCCTCCGAGAATGAAGAAGTGCGTGAGGTGATCTCCGGTGAAGAAGGCCGAGTACATCAGTTCACGGAGCTTGCGTGCCGCCGGGGGAATCTCGACGTGGAACGTATCGTCACACGCCTTGGCTGCCGCTAGATGATGCGCTTCGCTGCAGACGCCGCAGATCCGCGACGTGATACGCGGCATCTCTTCCACCGGCCTGCCGACGCAGAACGCCTCAAAGCCGCGCAACTCCGGAACGATGAAGAAGCAGTCCGCGACCTCGCCGTCGTCGTCGACGAAGATGTCGATCTTCCCATGGCCCTCGAGCCGCGTGATCGGGTCGATCTGAATCCGCTTCACGGTCGTACCTCCGTCGGCTGGGGCTCCCGGAGCGAGTCGTCGGTCCGCGTCGAGCCACCGGTGGCAACGCGTCCCAGTGTCGCTCGAGCCATGGAGAATCGGTAGAACGTACCGACGGGATCGACGACGCCGTCGAGAATGCGCTCGATCTCCTCAGGGTCTTGTGAGTCGATGACCGAGGCAAGGGCGGCGATCATCTTGGTTCCCTGGTCCTTGGAGTTGGGTGCCGGGCCGTAGCACCCGCGACACGGCAGGCCGACCGAGATGCATAGGCCTCCACAACCGCTGCGAGTTGCCGGACCCAAGCAGAGGATCCCCTGATCGAGCAGGCACTGTCCGGGCTCGGGAATGATCTCGTGGATTCGCACGAATCCCTTGATCTTCTTTTCCTCGCGCGCGAGCGGGCATTCGTCGCAGCACGTCCGGTCCCCCGCGCCAAGGACGGTGCCCTTCGGAGGGAGGGGTCTATCGTTCTGAAGGATGTCGATCACCGTTTCCAGGACGGCCCAGATCTGGTGGGCTTGGGGAGGGCATCCGGGTACGAAGTAGTCCACGTCAACGATCTGGTCGAGCGTGCAAACGGTCTCCCAGAACGCTGGGAGTTCCAGCACGCCGAGTGGCGTATCGGTGCGCTCTTGAGGGCGAACATCTTCCGGGTTGACGGTCGAAGGCGAATCGCGATAGACCCAGTCCAAGGTCGCGGCACGACTGGTCGTATTGGAGAGCGCCGGGATGCACCCCTCACATGCGCAGGAGCCGAATGCCACGAGAACCTTCGCCTTGCGGCGGAGGAGCTCCGCCATGTAGGCGTTATCCGAGTTGCGGACCGCACCGTTGAACAAGCACAGGTCGATCTCGCCGTCTGCCATCGCCTCAACGTCCTTGACCTTGAAGTCCACCGCAACGGGCCAGAACACGATGTCGAACGCAGCGTCGACGTCGAGGATCTTCTCCTGGATATCCAGGACCGCGATCTCGCATCCGCCGCACGAGGCGGCCCAGTAGAGGGCAAGCTTGGGTTTTGAACCGGTCTGGGCCGTCGCCTCGGTCCCGAACTCGATGTCGATGCTCATGTTTCCAACCTCAGAGGCCCGAGACTGCGAATCTCGCGAGCCATGTCGTTGGCGGTCTCCGCCCACCGGTCACCCTCGCTGGCGGAGACCCAGACCAGTCTGAGCCGCTCGGGGTCGATCCCGAACCCGACCAGCAACCGTCTCAGGAGGTGCACCCGCCGGAGCGCCTTGTAGTTGCCCTCCTGGTAGTGACAGTCTCCGGGATGGCACCCGGAGATGATCACACCGTCCGCACCGAACTGGAAGGCCTTGGCGACGAAGGTCGGGTCCATCCTGCCGGAACACATGATCCGGACGATGCTGACCGCCGGGTCCCACTGAATGCGCGAGATCCCGGCAAGGTCGGCGCCGGTGTAGCTGCACCAGTTGCAGAGGAACGCCACGATCCTTGGCTGCCACGCTTCCAGTTGCGGCGTCTCGATTGCCGTCTCGTGATCCATTGCTGTCACCATCTCCCACCCCTATCCGACGGGCGCCAAGAGCCCGGCAAGTTCCGCAAGGATCTGATCGTCGGTGAACCCCGCCCCACTGATGGCCGATGCCGGGCATGCAGCCACACAGGTACCGCAGCCCTTACAGAGTGCATCGTTGATCACCGCCACCTCCCCTTCGTCGTCGAACGTGATGGCCGTGTACGGGCACAGACTGAGGCAGGTCTTGCACCCGCCGCACAGTTTCTCGTTCACGGTTGCGCGAACCGGGTCGATGACCACCTGACCACGCCCGATCAGGGACAGGATCCGGGCCGCCGAAGCCTGGGCTTGGGCAACCGTGTCGGGAATGTCTTTGGGACCTTGACTACATCCTGCGATGTACAAGCCGTCGGTGGTGGTTCCGACGGGATCGAGCTTCGGGTGCCGTTCCATGAAGAATCCGTCTGGGCTGCGGTTGATCGAGAAGACTCTCGCCACTTCTCCGGCGTCGGCTTGGGGCTCGAGTGCATTACACAGCACAACCATGTCGACCGGGATCTCGCGATACTTCGCGATCAGCGTGTCCTCGCAGCGGACGATGAGGTGGGGGCGCTCACCGTTGGACGTGAGGGAAGGGACAACCTCGGCAACCTTTCCGCGAATGACCGTGGTTCCCTCCCGAAGAACACGGGAGTAGAACTCCTCGTAGCCCTTGCCGAACGCGCGCATGTCGATGTAGAACTGGTAGACGTCTGCATCCGTGCGTTCCATCGCGAGGTGGGCGAACTTCAAGGCTGCCATGCAGCAGACCCGGGAGCAGTAGCGGTTGTAGTTCTCGTCACGAGATCCGACGCAGTGAACGATGCCGATCGCTCGCGGGGGCTCGCCGTCCTTGCACAGGACCTTTCCGACGGTCGGTCCGGTCGAGTTGAGCATCCGCTCGAATTCGAGGCTGGTGACCACGTTGTCGAGACGCCCGTAGCCGTACTGAGTCATCCGGGCGGAGTCGAAGCTCTTGAAACCCGTTGCCAACATGATCTGTCCCACCTCGAGAGTGGTGACCGTGTCCGTCATGTCGAGTTGAACGGCCTTCGGTGGACAGATGTCCTCGCACGAGTGACACTCGACGCAGGCACCGCAATGGAGGCACCGCTGTGCCTCCCTGCGGGCGTCCTCCTCGGACAGGCCGAGATCGACCTCTTCGTAGTCGGCGAGTCGTGCCGCAACCGGGCGCTTCGGCATCGCGACTCTCGGGGCCTTGGCAATCGCGTCGTAGCTCGGGGACTGTTCGAATGGTCGGTCTTCGAACCCAAGGGTCGGATCGGGCGGCGGCGTGTGGCTCGTGAACTCATCGAGCGGCCGTCCACGCAGGTATTTGTCGATCGCCTCAGCGGCTCGTCGACCCTGCCCCATTGCTTCGACGACCGTCGCCGGTCCGAGCACGACGTCGCCTCCGGCGAACACGTTCGGCACCGGCGTCCGCAGCGAGTCCGTGTCGACCTCTACGGTCCCCCAGTCGCTGAATACCAGAGGTTCGGAATCGTGCGGTCGTGGGCCGTACCAGTCGCTATCGGGTCGTTGGCTGATGGACACAATGACGGTCTCGAACTCCCGTTCATGGTTCGACCCGTCGATCGGGACCGGTCGCGGGCGGCCGCTCGCATCCGGCCCACCCAACTGCATCGTGACACACTCGAGGCCGCTCACTCGACCGTCGGTGACCAGCACTCCGACGGGGGCAACGAGGTACTCGAACCGCACGCCCTCAGCCACAGCGTCCTCGAATTCGTCCTCCTCAGCGGGCATCTCCGCGCGGGTTCTGCGGTACAGGACCGTCACCTCGGCCCCTTCGCGGCGTGCGGCCCTCGCCGCATCCATGGCGGTGTTGCCACCTCCGACGATGGCCACTCGCCTACCCGTCTCCTGGGGTCGACCGAGGTTGATGTTGCGCAGGTATTCGACGCCCGTGATCACACCGACGGCGTCATCATTCGGGACTCCGAGGGAGATCCCGTTGTGGGCGCCGATCGCGAGGAAGACCGCCGAGTAGCCGAATCCGGGCTTCTCGCTTGTCAGGTCGTCGAGCATGAAGTCGTGCCCGAGCTCCAGCCCGGTCTTCATCTCGACTCCAAGCTTGCGGATGTATTCAATGTCGCGCTCCACCATTGGAGCCGGACACCGATAGCTCGGGAGGCCGACGGCGAGCATTCCACCCAGCCGGTCATGTTTTTCGAAGACGCTGACTTTGTAGCCCGCTCTCGCCAGGTCGAAAGCGCAGGTCAGGCCGGCGGGTCCGGATCCGATCACCGCCACGCGTTCCGCATACTCGTGCTCGGGCGGATCGGGTACCGGCTCCGGTCCGTGGTCGCGCTCCCAGTCCATCGCGAATCGTTTCAGGCCTCGAATCGCTACCGGCTCATCGACGTTGTCCCGACTGCACGCCTCTTCGCAGGGCGCGTAGCACACCCTTCCGCAGATGAACGGAAGCGGGTTCCGTCGTCTGATGAGAGCGGCAGCTTCTGAGAACCGACCTGCGGCGATCAACGAGATGTACCCGGCGGCGTTCTGATGGATCGGGCAGGCTTCCATACAGGGCGGTTTGCCCTGCCTGTCGATGGTGTAGTCGCTCGGAATTGCCTGGGGGAACGCCTTGTGAATGGCGGTGCGCGTAGACAGGTACTGGTTGAACGGGTCGGGGACTGAGACGGGGCATACCTTCACGCACTCGCCGCACGAAGTGCAGTCCGCCGTGACGAAGCGCGCCTTCTCACGGATTTGGACTTTGAAGTTGCCAACAAATCCTTCGACCGACTCGACTTCGCTCTCGGTCAACAGATGGATGTTCTCGCGTCGATCGGCCGCGACCATCTTCGGCGTGAGGATGCACGCGGCGCAGTCCAGCGTTGGGAACGTCTTGTCGAAACGCGCCATCATCCCGCCGATGGTCGACTGCCGCTCTACGACGTAGACCTCGTGTCCGGCGTCAGATATGTTGAGTGCGGCTTCGATGCCTGCAATGCCGCCACCTACGATCAGCGTCGTCGGATTGACGTCGGCGCGCGTCGCCTCGAGCGGTTCATGGAACGCGACTCGTGCCACCGCCCCATTGACGAGTGACTTGGCTTTCGCCGTCCCGGCGACCCGATCTTCGTGCACCCAGGCGCACTGCTCCCGGATGTTGGCGATGTGGACCAGATACGGGTTGAGCCCGGCTTCCTCGCCGGCAGCGCGGAATGTCGGTTCGTGCATCAGCGGGCTGCATGCCGCGACCACGACCCTGTTGACGCCATTCTCTTGGATATCACGCTTGATGAGATCCTGCCCGGCGTTCGAGCACATGAACTCGTAGTCACGCGCACTCACCACCCCGGACTGCTCGGCGGCGAGGTCTCGAACGGCTTCGACGTCCACCGTTGCCGAGATGTTGAAGCCGCAATGGCAGACGTACACGCCGATCCTGGGCTCGTCGATCGTCATCATCTCAGATCTCCTCGCCGTGAGCGGAAGGCGCTCCGACCATCGAGGGCGACAGCCGGGGCGCATCAATCTTCACCGGCACCAATCCGTGTTGCAGGCCAAGTTCATCAGGTGAACACCCAAGGGCGAGCCCGACGAGTTGCGTGAAGTACAGGATCGGCATCTTCGTCCTGGATCCATTCGTGGACCCGTTCAAGTTCAGGAGATCCAAATTGGCCTGGCACAGGGGGCAGACGGTCACGATGCAATTGGCGCCCGAATCCACAGCCCAGTCCAGCAAATCAGTGCACAGCTTCTCCGCGACCGCTTCGCTGGTGGCCACCAGCATGCCTCCGCAACACCGCACCTTCGGAGGGAAGTCGACCGGATCGGCACCGAGAGCTGCGAACAGTCGGTCCATGGACATCGGCCGCTCCGGGTCTTCGTCAATCGCCCCGTACGGCCGCACGATCTGACAGCCGTAGTAGCACGCAGGCCGGAAGTCGGCGATCGAGTGTGTCTGGAGGGCGACGATGCGGTCGAATCCGATGTCGTTGACCAGCACGTCGAGGGGCTTCCGAACCGGCACCGTCAAGTTGGTGTGCAGGCCTGCTTCTGCGAGGGCTACGTTGACTTGCTCGTAGAGCTCCGGCATCTCGGCCATTCTCTTTCTCGTCCTATTCAGCACGTAGTAGCAGGCACTGCAGGGTGCAACGATGTCATCTCCGGTCTGCTCCGCGATCGCCAGATTCCTGGCCGCGATCGCATACGCGACCGTCTTCTTGACCGACGTGTATGAGGTGGCGCCGCAGCAGTTCCAGTCCTCCAGTTCTACCAGTTCGGCGCCCACCTTGGCGAACACGGCTCGCGTCGACTTGTCGTAGGAGACGCCTGTGGCGTGGAGGCTGCATCCCGGGTAGTACGTGTACTTCATTTGCTACCTCCCGATTGCCGCGTAGCCGACTGTGTCCGTGACCTTCTGGCGTTCGACGACCTCTTGTGGGAGATCGAACGTCTCGGCCTTTGCGATGATGCGGCGCAGACCGTCAATCCCTTCGATCTTGTTTGGGAGGATTGGCAGTCGGCCGTGACGCCACAGGGCGATTCCCGCTCGGCGTCGCCCAAAGAGCGCCAGCGGATTCGTCCGGAGGAAGTAGCGGAGGATGAGACCCGTCTCGTAGTTGCGCCCGTACCGCTTCACCATGTCGATGAAGACCTCGGAGAAGATGTGCGTCGGGAGTCGGTTCGGGAAAGTGTCGCTCTCGATTGCGATCCGTCTGAGGGCGTAGATCAGGTCGGTGATCTGGATGTCGGCAGGGCAGCGCGTCGTGCACTGGTAGCAGGACGCACAAATCCAGATCGTGCTGCTCTCGAGCAACTCCTCGATGGCGCCCGCCCGGAACATCCCGATGACCTGCCTTGGTGTGAGGTCCATCGCATAGCTGACGGGGCAGGAGCCCGTGCACATGCCGCATTGGATGCACTGGTCCAATCGCCCTCCGCCCGGGATGCGGTCGGTCTCGGCGCGGAAGGCATCTCTCAAGTCCCGCTCGCTCTTGGAAAGCACACCGGGCGTTGATACCCCGAAGTGCGGGTCGGCGAATCGCTTCTTCACGACACACGCGCCCTTTCGTCGATTGCGGCGTCCGTCGCGTTGACGAACAGGCTTACTTCGTGGATGACCGTGGAGACTGCTTCGGCGACCTCGGGTGTGAGTTCCTCTCCGAACTCGTCGGGGATGGCCGTCTCGATGCCCCAGATCGCCACGTCTTCTGGCATCCCCCAACCGATGCTGCGACCGAGCGCCATGACGGTCGGGTAGTTGATGTCATGAAAGGAATTGAGCCGCACCGAACCGCCCAAGTCGGCTTCGTCGAGTCGGACAACAGCACCCGGCCGATGTGTCCCCGTCGTGAGTCCGTCGATGAGGACGGCTCGTCTCCGACCGCGCAGAACGTCAAGCAGGGCGAATCCGGCCCAAGGCAGGGCAACCACCTCGACGTCATCGCGATCATGGAATACGGCTTCGAGAGCGTGCGCTGCGTGGATGCCAACGCCGTCGTCGGAGGCGATCTCGTTGCCCAGGCCGACGATGACCAACGGTGACGTCGGGGAGACGTCAACTCCCGAGATGCCGGCAACTCCGAGGCTCCATTCACGAGATCCCGGTGCCGGCGGTTTGCGGCTCGGTGTCATGGTCAGTCCTCACGTCCGAGTGTGCCTCAATACGGCGGACATGGATCGGGCCAAATGTCACATTGTTACCAACGGCCCTACTTGGTCGTGCGCCGCCCGGGCAGTCTGAATGTCGAGACGGAAGGACGCGAATGGGCACGCCCGAACAGCAATTCGCCGCTGGGCGGTCGCCGTGTCGCGTTGAAGCCTGTCGTTCCCCGTGGACGGTGGCCCGTCGAGCGCCACCGCAGGAATAGCTCGGAGGCTACTCATGACGGATCTCGATCAGCTGTTCAGAAGTCATCCGTTCGTCGCGACACTGAGCGATGACCACATCACCACACTCGAGAGTTGTGGAGCCGCGCTTCTCACATTCGAGCCGGGCGACAAGGTCATGACCGAGGGTGGGAAGGCCGACACCTGTTTCTTCATCGATGACGGCGACGTCGCCCTCGAGATGTACGTCGGGGGAGGAGAGTCGCGCACCGTCCAGACCGTCCATGGTGGCGATATTGTTGGATGGTCGTGGCTCATCCCACCGTATCAGCGGGCTTTCGATGCCACCGCCCTGACCCATGTCACCGCATTGAGGGTCGACGCGGTTCTCCTCAGCGAGACGATGGAACGAGACAAAGCGTTCGGCTACGAAATGATGAAGCGCTTCTGCGATGTGATCGTTTCGCGGCTCGACGCATCGCGCGTCCGACTCATCGACATGTACGGGCCCGGGGACGTCGAACTCCGAGCCCAGTCCCTGCGGGCGAGGGGTAGGCGCAGTCTGGCCAGATGACAGGATTGGCCGCTCCGCCACCGCTTCCCGCTCGACGACCCACGCGATGGCGAACGTGGAGGGAACCTTGCCACCGACGACGTGGGAGAGGGGCCGGGCAGTGACCGGCCCCTCTCGTCGTTCAACGGAACGGGTAACCCGATCCCCTATGCGTGGTCGGTCAGGTGTGCGTTGTTGAGGAAGCCCTGCATGGTGAACGGCTTGCCCGCCGCTTCGCGGCTCGGCGGGTACACCAGGGCCGTCGCAACGGCCCCAACTGCACATGCTCCGGCACAGATTGCGAACGCCAGCGGGAAGTTGCCCAGGTCGCCCAACGCACCACCGAGGATCGGGAAGATGATCCCGCCCGCGCCGTAGGCAAGGAAGACCCACGGGTAATTCTGGCCGACCACACTGTCCCCGAATTCGTCGGCAGTGAGGGCGGGGAACAACGCAAAGTTGCCGCCGAAGTTGAAGCCGATCAAGGCGGCAGCGAGGTACAGCGTGTATTCGCTCCCGGCCATCGGAATGAACGCCAGCAGGAACACGGCCTGAGACGCTGCCATGACCACTACGGATCGTTTGCGGCCGAGGCGATCGCTCATCGTGCCCCACGTGATCCGCCCGATCCCGTTCGCCAGGCTGAAGAACACGGCCATTGCCAGACCGGCGATGTCGTCGGCTTCGGCCTCGAGCATTCCGCCATCGACAAGCGCCTCGACGGGCCACAACTTCATGAGGCCGATCGCCATCAGGCCGGCACCGGCGCTGACGGCGAACGTCAGGAAGATCAGATAGAACTGTGGTGTTCGGAGCATCTCGCGCGACAAGAAGTTGTCGCCGCCTGCCCCGGTGACTTCGGGTGGAGTGAATCCTTCAGGGAGCCAGCCCTCCGGCGGCATCTCCATCCAGATGGAACCGACAAGAACGAGCACCGTGAACGTGATGCCGTAGATCAGGAAGGTTCCATCGAGACCGACGTTGTCGATGAGATTGCCCCAAGAATCTGCGATCTGGACCCAGAAAAGAGCCCCGAATCCGAACCCGGCCACCGCGGCTCCGGTGATCATGCCCTTGTGATCCGGGTACCACCGCATGCCGACGGCGATCGGAACGACGTACGCGAGTCCGATGCCGGCGCCGCCGATCAAGCCGACGCCGATGAGGACGATCCAGAAATTCGTTCCACCGCCGATCGCTGCAACTGCGTAGCCGACGCCGAGCGTCAGGCCGCCTGCGACGGCGAGCTTCCGGGGACCGACCGTGGGAAGCTTGCGGCCGGCGAACACCATGACCAGGGCGAAGGTCGCGAGACCCACCGAGAACGCGATCTGGGTCTGCGTCTTCGACCATCCCGAGTCCTTCAATGCCGGCGTGAATACCGACCACGCGTAGATGGCACCAAGGCAAAGCTGGATCAGCACCGCCCCGAGGATCACGAATCCTCGGTTCATTACTCGTTGCGTCATTCGGGACTTCCTCCTGGTTGTGGACCTCGACCGTTGGAGCATTCGTTCCCGGCCAGCACGCGCTGGTCGATCGCGGCGCCTTCCGGCCGTGCATCGTTTCCTATCTCCGCGTTCTTCATGGTCCGAGCGTCTCTCAGTGCATATCGATCGGGACGCGCCTCGCCATAGCTTTCGTCACAACGTTGAGTGTCCCGCGCTTGCTCGATCAGCGCTAGGGAGTTTCGGCCCTTCGATGCCTGCCAATCGGCCCCTTCTTCCCGACAGCAGGTCGTCGAGCGGCCATGGAAGAGGGGTTCCTGAAACCGGCCCGAGCAATTTGGACCACGGTGCTCGGGCCATTGGCCTCTAGAAATCGGATGCCGATCGTTGAACGACGAGACGGCCATGAGCGGGAACACTCCTTCGCGCCTCCCACCCGGGAGACAGCCGTACGATGCGCTCAACGGCCTGCGGATCGGCGCCTTTGCCGGCCTGGCGCTCGGTGCCACCGCCGCCGCCCTCACTCGCATCGCTTGGCTTCTCATGATCGGAACCATTGCCGGCGCCCTCGTCGGATACGTCTGGGAGCGACGCAGAATCCGCGAGGGCCTCGCTGCCCTCCAGCCGCAGGACGAGGCCGCACGAGTGACGATGTCCGTACGAGGCGGGGTTCAGTTGATGTGGGCGACGGTGCGACCTGCGGAGTCGAACAGGTGGTAGCGGCGCGGCCATATCTCGACCGGGTCTCCGACGACAGGGCCCTCACCGTCGAAACGCATCAAGGTCTGATCCCCGCTGAGGTCGATCTCGGCGAAGGCGTGGTCGCCGTGTCGTTCGACCGCGGCGACGATACCGCGCAAGCCGGCGGTGGGCACGACTTCCCAATCGTGAGCGCGTACCCCAACGGTCACCGACCCTTCTCCCGTCCCCGGAGGCACCGGCAGCGAACCGCCGGCGATGTGTACTTCGAGACCCGAAAGGTCTCCCTGCAGGAAGGACATCGATGGCGATCCGACGAATCCGGCAACGAACGCGTCAACAGGCTCGTAGTAGATCTCACGGGGTGTCCCGAGCTGGCGGAGACACCCTTCGTCGAGCACTGCAATGCGATCGGCGAGAGCCATCGCCTCTTCCTGGTCGTTCGTTGCGTAGAGCGTCGTGACGTTGTAGCCACGCTGGAGGAGATAGATCTCGGCGCGCATCATGCGGCGATTCGCTGAATCCATCCTTGCGAGCGGCTCGTCCAGCAGGAATAGGGACGGGCGGCGCACGAGAGCCCGCGCTGCCTGGACGAGCTGTTGGTGTCCGGCGGCAAGTTCGTTGGGCATCTTGTCCAAGAATCGGTCAATCGCGAGCGTGCGACTCTCTGCGAGGACTCGCTGGTCGATCTCCGTGCGTTCGAGGTGACGAACCTCGAGAGGGAACGAGATGTTCTTGCGTACCGATCTGAACGGCATCAGTGTGTTGTCCTGGAAGACCATCGCGACGCCGCGTCGCGGAGGTGCTACTCGGGTCACGACGTCGTCGTCGAAGAGCACGTCCCCACTCACGGGCATGTCGAGTCCGGCGACCGCTCGCAAGATCGACGTTTTGCCGCTCCCGGAGGGCCCAATCAGCACGAGGAATTCACCGTCCTCGACTGACATCGTCATGGATGGGATCACCGTAACGCCCGAGCGTTCCACCGTCACGTGATCGAGCCGGATGCTCGCCATGTAATCAGCGTATCACCGCCGGCGGACCGCAAGCGGAGCCGGCTTCCGCACATCCGGCGAGAGGGTCGTCCGACACGGGGTCCAGGGCGTTACACGAAGCGGTGAGGATCGCCCCTCCAAGATCGGGGAGAACCGGAGTCCGTGCACCGCTCGTGTTCCGATCCCACGTTGGAGCGAGCGTTCACACCCCAACAAGGTTGGGTCCCTTCGCATGGCATTGGCTGCGGCAAACTCGGCCGCTACGGCGCCGTCGCAATGATCTCGCCGTGCACCACCGTGAACCAGCCGTCGGGGTTGGCGGCCCAATTGAGCCACCCCGCTGCGATGTCGTCGAGGTCTGAGCGAGATGCGAGGCCACGCTCGATTGCCTGGTCGGCGAGCGACGACTCCAGAACGCGTTCCGCCCACAATCTCCCCCACCACAACCGATCAGGAGATGTCGCGAAACACCAGACGCTTGCACTCGGCTCGACGCCTGTAAAACCCGCTTTGTGAGCCCAACGCAGCAAGGATCGCCCGGCATCGGGTTCCCCACCGTTTGCCCGCGCGACGTTCCGAGACAAGGCAAGCCACCGATCAAGCCGATCGTCCGCCGGATACCACGCCATCGCTGCGTAGTCGGCGTCACGGGCCGCAACGATGCCGCCGGGTCGACAGACGCGCTGCATCTCTCGCAATGCCGCCACGGGATCGTTTACATGCTGGAGCACCTGATGGGCGTGGACGATGTCGAACTCGGCGTCGTCGAAGTCCAGCGAGTACGCATTACCCGATCGGAACTCCACGTTGTCGACATCCGGAGGGGCATCCGCCCGGGCCCGCTGCACGATCGACTCGGCGTTGTCGATTCCAACCACACGACCCGGCGCCACCCGCCGAGCGAGATCAACGGTGAGATTCCCGGGACCACACCCCGCGTCGAGGACAGACACACCCGAAGTGAGGTGTCCCATGAGGTAGGCCGCTGAGTTGTCAACCGTCCGCCAGAGGTGCGACCGCAGAACACTCTCATGATGTCCGTGGGTGTACGACTCCATCGCAGCCAGGTTACCGCAGGGCGTTGGTGGTGATCAGCGGCCGCCGCGGATCAGGAACGTCGCCGCTGAGAGGCGCTCGTCTTCCGAGGTGTCGTCATCGAGAAGGACGTCCACGGCCCTGCGGCGAGTTGCTTCGATCGATGCCTGCCTCTCGGCCGCCCGGCGTCGCTCCCCTCGCTGGACTTCGGCCAGAAACGGCGCGATCCACAGTGCTGCGACGGCGAGTCCACACACCCACACCAGGGTCCAGAAGATGATCCCTCCGAAGCCTCCGATGGCGATGAGCGCCACGGACGCCCCGACCATCAGCATCGTGCCGTATACGAGTGCGTTGAGGGCGGCGGTGCCGTCGCGGTCGGCTCGCTCGATGGCAATGCGCAACTCGTCGATGATTCCGCGATGGACTTCGATGGGCATGAGCGAAATGTACCGCGAACCTCAGAACAGTGGGCGGTCCGCACGGCCGACATCAGTGCGGCGGTTCCACCCCGGCGGACCCGGGTGACCGAGGTTCTTTCACCCGGTCGGCCAGCCCTCAGTGATCGGAGGCCGGGAGGCGCCAACCTTGGCGAGGTAGGCGTTGAACGATTCTCTCCATAGGTTGTGTGCCTTGACCTGGAGCTCGACGAGGTCGGAACCGTCGACGCGAACCTCGGGGTACTGCTCAGCGATGCAGCGGGCGACGGCGACCGTGGCCGCGGCGTCCCCTGCGGCACGATGCGCACCCTTGAGGCTCACTTCGTAGTGGTCCGCGACGGTTCCGAGGGTGCGACTCCCCTTTCGGAAGCGGTCCACGTGGCGATCGAGGACGAGTGGGTCGATGAGGATCGTCGGCGGAACCTCCGGGAGAGGGTTGAGGTCGTGACGAGCGAGTTCGTTGGCCAACAACGGCCAGTCGTAGTTTGCGTTGTAGACGACGATCGGCACCCCGGCTTCGACGAGAGACTCGATCGCACGGCGGGCCTCGGCAAGGACCTCGACCGGGTCGCCGCCCTTCGTCGCAAGATCGTCGGCTCCGATCCCGGTCAGGGCGGTCACCTTGGCGGGGAGCGGAACCCCCGGGTTGATCAGCCGATCGACCAGCGGTAGGGACGATCCGTCGGGTTCGAAGCGGAACAGCCCCACCTCGATGATGCGGGCCTCACGGGTATCAACGCCGGTTGCTTCCAGATCGAGTGCGGCGAGCGCGCCTTCCTGCCAGGTCATAGATGCAGCGTACGCGAGCCAGACAGAACAACCACAATCGCGCAACATGTGAATGCTGCGCTTCTCTTTTGCACGACTCGCTCCTGTCCGCGCGGTACCTCGACATGAGCCCTGCGCTCTTCCCCTCTTGAGCACGCCGCGCCGTGGATCCCAGTTGAGTTCGCACGTCACACAATGCTCTCGAACAATGCCGAGCCGTCGGCTGATCTCGAAGATGAATCGCCGACACCCTTCTTCGAAGTCGTTGCTCATGGCTTCAAGGAAAGGGATTCCGGGCCGCGATGGAAGACCTCCGATCCGGATCACACTCACGGCGCATTCGGCCATGCCGTCGACGATCGTGAGAGTGGGTCGGCTGTTGTCGTCGTGATACGGTTCTGGTGATCGGCGAGCAAGGGGTCACATATGGCTGAGGTCGCGACGTTCGACTTCCACGTCACGTCAGAATGCAGCCAGGAGTGCGCCTACTGCTGGGGTCCGATGGAGATCCCAGCGGTGGACACCGGCACGGCGCTCGCAATCATCTCGAAGATCGCGGCCGGCGGTGCACGGCGGATCGTCTTCACCGGCGGCGACCCCCTGCAGCGGGCCGACATTGGCACCCTGATCGACCATGCAGCCGAGAGTGGCCTCGAGGTGGCCGTGTCGACCACCGGCGACAAGCTCACGGCATCGTTCCTCACAATGCACCGTTCTAATGTCGATCTCATCTCGCTCCCCCTCGACGGATCAACCGAAGCCGTGTCGAGCCGCACGAAGAAGCCGGACCATTTCGCAGCGGTGATGACGGCGCTCGACCTCCTCGAAACCCATCTCGACATCGACGTGAAGGTGGCGACGCCGGTCACCCGGTTCAACATCGATGACGTTCCCAACATCGCCAGACTCCTCGACGACCGTGCCCTACGGCTTCGGGGCCGACTGTTCTACAACGTCTTCCAGGCGTTTCCACGCTCGATGGACCCAGATGTGGCGTGGGGCGGGTTGGTTGTCGACGACGCCGAGTTCACCGCCCTCCGGAAGATCGTGGAGGCGGACCCCCACGACTACCGGATCAACTGGCTTGGGCATGAGACGCTCGACAAGCTCTATGCGATGGTCTTTCCGGATGGGACATTCACGGTGCCGTCCGGCTCTGCGTTCTTGAACTACGGGCCGTTCCTCGAGATCGACGACATCGACGGCCTTCTCGCCCGGACCGATTTTGACGCCCCAAAACACCGGCGCCACGCCGCGGGCTGGAGCCGAACCGACCGGGGCCCACAGGGTTCGGAACAGGATTGACCGGAGTCGGCGTGCGTCGGCCATCGGCACACGGCCTCAACCGGCGAAATCACGGGCAACGGGGATAGCGGATAGGTGACGGAATTGCGAACCATGGGCTGGTGAGGCACCTATACGCAACTACGAACCCGGGGTTCGCAAGGTTGTTGGGATTGGCCCGGGTCGCCTATCCGCGCGGCCGCTATGTGCCCGCTTCGGCGACCTTCGGTATCAATCGGTACCGGAATGTGATGCAGCCGGATTCCTCATCCTCGCAGTAGTACGAGTCGAATTGGACCAGTGCATCGAGCCTCTCGCCGGTCCGCACAAGATACGTGTTGGGTTTGACACTCACGATGTGGCTGATGAATGAGTACGAGTACCAACGGCCCACTGCCGAGTTCTCCGGCTCGTCATCGTCATCGCCTCCGAGGCCGTCGACGGTGAATGTGACCGATGCCGGAGGGCTGGCGGTCTCCAGAGGGACTTCGCCCAGATCGAACGCTCCACCCGGGCCCTTCGGATTCGTCACGCCAGAGTTCGTGAGCAACTTGGTGCGCCGGAACGCCACATCCCACCCGGGTGATCCGAAATCGCCGTCCACAACCCGGCCTTCGTCGAAGTCGAACAAGACCCAATCAACGAGACTCACCGCGTCCAAAGTGAAACGGGTCGGCCCCTGCTCCACGATGGTCACCTCGACCGACTCGATCGCTATCTCGTCCGACCCAGCCAATGCCGCATCCAACTCGGTTGCCACATCGCTCGGCTCGAAGCCTGCTGGGCGAGGCTGGAGGCTCCCCCAAGCGAATAGTCCGGCCACGCCGAGTACGAGGACCACCGGCAGACCGATCAACCACGTCTTCTTGTACTGCCACCATCGACGACCGACATTCTTGGGATCAGCCACCGTCGCCTTCTTTCAGATAGCGATGGATCAACTCGAGATCGTCGTCCGAGAGCGCCGCCGCCACATAGCCGGGCATCCCCTTCGGTCCTTCTCTCACATCCTCGAGAAATCCGCCAAGCGACCCAACCTCGCCGAGCAACTCTGGTGCCACGATGGCACCGGCTCCCGAAAGCCCGTGGCAGCTGGCGCATCCGTATTGGAAATAGAGCGTCTCGCCATCGGCCAGTGGGTCACCCGTTTCAGCGAGGGAGCTGTCGGCAAGGCCGACGCCGGCATAGGGAATGTCGGCATCGAGGAACGCGATCGGCGTGCGATGGTATCGCTCGGGTTCGAGAGGATCTCCGGATGCGAGCGGTGTTCGGAGAAACACGATCACCATGCCCACGGCCGTGAGGATCGTTGCAATGGCGAGGATCGTCGCAATCCATGCTGAGCCTTGTTCAGACGCTGCAGCCGCAGAGGATGTCTCTCCCGCCGCCTGACCCGCGCGCCCGACTCTGACCAGTTGAAAGGCCGAGAAGGCGATCATCGACCACACGCCGACGATCACGGCAATAACAAGCGTTCCGTTGAGCAACGGGATCTTGACACCGGCGATCGGAGCATAGAGCTGCTGCTGGTCCGGATCGACTGCAATTGTGAAGACGAACGGTGCAGCATCAATCTCTTCCGGGCCCACGTACTCGACACGCATCTCTCCGTTGTCGGCAGCCCGTTGCTCATAGTGCATGACGGCGATACCTGCGCTATCGGTCAATGAGGAAGCGAGTTCGACACGGCCCTCGAACCCACCCAGTGAGGTGCTGTAACTGAGAGCGATGATGGCCCCCTCGAGCGGCTCGCCGTCCGACGTAACGATCGCTTTCACTTCCACGTCGGTACCCACGACTACCGAGTCAGGTGCGCCGACGGCGAGGCCGATCTCGGTGGCGAGCGCCGGACGTCCACCGAGGCCGATCATCATCGCCGCTACGACGATGATCATCACAGCGCCGGCGGCCACTGTTCGCATGCGTCTCGTCACGGCGTACCTCCTGCTGATGCCGGCGACCCACCCGGGGTCCCCATAACGAGGTCCTCACCGTTGTTCCTCGTTTGCTCATCCGTCACGATCGACTGGCCGATCTCCAACGCAACCTCATGCTCACGCTCTTCGACCATCTCCCAAACGGCAAACATCGGGAATATCTTCACTGCGACGGTGATGAGCAACGCGAATCCTGCGAGACCCGCGGCGAAGATCGACCATTCGACGATCGACGGGAAGTAATCCGCCGGTTCGTACGGCATGAGAGGAACCCGTAGACCAGTAACCACGATGAAGTACCGCTCCAGGAACATCGCGACAATGACGAGGATCGCTGCAACCACCACACCGGCGATGGTGCGGGTCTTCGGCACCACCATCAGGACAAGCGGGGTAATCAGGCCACCGATGATGTAGAACCAGAACATCACGCTGAAGTCCTCCAGGAACAGCTGCCGGAACGCAAATTCCCCGGCCTCCTCGAGCTTGAATCCCGTCGTGACGAACTCGGAGACGTTGACGTAGATCATCACCGCAGCGAAGGCCGCCAGGAGGTAGCCGAGATAGAGGAAGTGCTTCCGAGTGAGGTACTCCTCCCAGTGATAGATCCGACGGAGGATCGCGAGGACGATGACCAGCGTCGCGATCCCCGAGAAGATGGCACCCGCGACAAAGAGAACACCGAAGATTGTCGTGTTCCACCCAACCCGCAGTGTCATGCCGAAGATCCACGACACGACCGTGTGCACCGACACGGCGATCGGGATGATGATGAGCATCATCAACGTGATCGCTTTCCCTAGGTACTTGAACTGTGTCGGCGTCCCGATCCAGTCGAGGGCGAGAGTTCGGTAGATCCAGTTCCTGACCGGGCCCACTTCGTCGGCCAATCTGTCACGGAAGAGGCCGAGGTCCGGGATCATTGGTGCATAGAGATAGATCAGACTTGCCGTCAGGTACGTCGTGATCGCCATCACGTCCCACATGATCGGCGACTGCCACCGCCCAAACAGGTAGACGTTGAAGATGCGCTCGGGGCGTCCCATGTCGATCACCACGAACGCGGCACCGATAAGGAGAGAGAATGCCGTGATGAACTCGGCCACTCTCGTGACCGGTGCACGCCATCGCGCCTTCGATGCTCGGAGAATCGCCGAGATCAACGTCCCGGCGTGGCTGATTCCGATGAAGAACACGAACGCTGAGATGTACAGACCCCAGGAGATGCGGTCCCGCATGTGCGTAACGATGAGGCCATTATTCCACTGCGTTGAGTACGAGTACGCGCCGATGCCGATGACCGCGACGAGGAATGACAACCACACCCAGTACCACACCGAAGTGTTGAGTGTTGGTCTCGTTGTCCTTGCGATCAGTCGCTCGCGCCAGCGGGTCACCGGCTCCACGACTCTGCTCCTTCCGCCCGCTCGACCCATGGCCACTCCGTCTCGACACGGCCCGCGGTGTTGGGATCGCGACCGACGTCCTCGCCGTGGCCCGGGATGTAGAACACTCTCGGTTCACTTACAAGATGCTCCTTGAGTCCGTATCCGTTGTTATCCTCGATAAGCCGTGATGCTTTGACGATCGCCCTGCCGTTCGTCGCGATGTCCTCCTCGAGATCTCCGTAGTAGATGGCGTCATTCGGGCAAGCCTGAATGCAGAACGGCAGGGTCCCGTCCCTCACCATGTCCGGGCAGAAGTCGCATTTCATCACAGTGCCTCGGATCGAGGGCGTCTGATGATCCGGGTGGTAGTCGGCGAAGGCGGCTTCCGGCGGAATCGGAGGATTGCCCCAGGTGAAGAACCGCCGGTCGTATGGACAAGCGGCCATACAGATGCGACATCCAATGCACCGCCCCTGATCGATGAGGACGGTGCCCTCCGGCGTTGAGAAGGTTGCGCCGACTGGGCAGACCTTGACGCACGGAGGGTCTTCGCACTGCTGGCACGGTGTCGGTATGAACTGTGTACCGCCGCCAGGGAACTCTGCCTCGTAGACCTCGATCCATTCCATCGGCTCGGGAGCGAAGTGACCTTCGATGCACGACGTCGTGCACTGTGGTGCGGTGCCCTGGCTCTGGCAGCCGTCGCAGCTACGAAGGTCGATGATCATGGTCCACTGCCTGATCCGGCCGTCCTTCGTCAATGCTGGATCTTGGAATGCCTGATCGTGGAGGGACAGCGTCTTCGTCGTCGCCGATCCGGTCTTCCCAGTGATGACGTTGGCGACGAGCTGATCCATCAGCCTGGGAGCGGCCATCACGGGAACGGCACCGAGGGCACCGAGACCGACCATCTTGAGCGCAGCTCGCCGCTCGACGCCAACGATCTTGATCGGCGTCTCGACGGAATCGACCGGAGCGTCAACTCCCGGGACGTGTGCGGCGTCATCGATCAGAGTGGTCTCCCTCCGACTCCTCCGCCTCCGTCGAGTAGAGATGAATGCAAGAACTATTGCGAGAGCGAAGAGACCACCCACGACCCGCAACACCGGGGGGAGGCCAGGGGTCGCCGCGACAGCGGCGACCCCTATTGCGACGACGGCGAGCACGGGGCCCGAAGTCACCGCCTGCTTCCGTTGGACGTGAGCGGTCTCGGTCATCTCCAAACCCCTATCGGACGTTGATTTGGATCCAGCCCTGGTTGGAGGACTGCACGTGGGTGTCGTCCTCCCAACCGTCCGGGCCGAAGTCCGCATCCCAGTACGCCAACGCCAACAACGTCGAC
>CAXMQO010000065.1:0-18622 GCA_964195515.1 uncultured Saprospiraceae bacterium
TGGCCACTGTCTCGGGGTTACCGAGGGTCAGCGATCCATGCGGTCCCCACATGGCGTCGTACTGCGTCCGGGTTATCGGTGGCCAGCCTCGTTCGGCGCCGATGCGGCTCATCGCCATGGCGTAGGAGGGGTAGAACTCGTCGGCCGCTTGTTCGTCGGTGTCGGCGATGTAGCCGTGGGTGTGCACCGCTAGGGGGACGTCGGCCGGGTCGAATCCGGACGCCAACAGGGATCTGCGGTGCAGTTCGCCCAGCACGGCGAAGCGGTTGGGATCCCCTCCGATGATGGCGAGGGCAACGGGCAGGCCCTTGGTCCCGGCTCGCACGACCGATTGTGGTGTCCCGCCGACCGCGATCCAGATCGGTAGCGGGTCCTGTTCGGGCCGGGGGTAGATGGCCTGGTCCGTGAGCGGAGTCCGGAATGTGCCCGACCAGGTGACGACGTCGTTGTCCCGGATCGCGAGCAGCAAGTCGAGCTTCTCGGCGAACAACTCGTCGTAGTCCGACAGGTCGTAGCCGAAGAGGGGAAACGACTCGATGAAGGAACCCCTGCCTGCCATGATCTCCGCCCGACCCGACGACACGAGATCCAGTGTTGCGAAGTCTTGGAATACGCGGACGGGGTCGTCGGAGCTGAGGATGCTCACCGCCGTCGTGAGCCGGATCGTGTTCGTTCTGCCAGCCGCTGCTGCGAGTACGGTCACCGGAGACGACGCGGCGAAGTCGGCTCGGTGGTGTTCTCCGATCCCGTAGACGTCGAGTCCGACGGCTTCAGCGACTTCGACCTCCTCGAGGACCTGGCGGATGCGGTCGCCGTGGCTGATCAGCTCGCCCGAGTCGGGGTCTGGGAACGTCTCGGCGAAGGTGGTGATGCCCAATTCCATGATCGTCCCATCCTGGTCGGGTTGTTCCGCCTACTCCAGCCGTTTGAGCGCCGCCGCTATTCCCCTGCAACCGGGCCGTCGCACGACGGCTTGGTATGGCCGGTGCGATACATACCATCGACCGATGAGACCGATGAGCCGACGCAGAGGGTTCGCCGCCGACGCGGGAGAGCGTTCCGACTTGCCGTGGCGCGACCAGGTGGGACAACTCGCCGGCCTGTTCCGACTGGTCAAACCGAACACCGGCTGGCTGGTGGCCGGAATCCTTGGGGTCGGGATCGCTTCGTCACTCGGGCTGGTGTTCCCCCTGGTGATGGGACGGCTCGTGGACGTCGCCATCGGGGAAGAGGGGACCATCGAGGGGCTCAACCGGATCGCCCTCCTCCTGCTCGCCGTCTTCTTTGTCCAAGCCGTCTTCAGCTACGTCCGGGTCTACGCCCTCGGTGTCGTGGGCGAAGGCGCCGTCGCCGACTTGCGAAAGACCGTCTACACCCGGATCATCCGGCTCCCCATCACTTTCTTCGACAAGACCCGTACCGGCGAGGTCACCAGCCGGCTCACGTCTGACGCGTCGGTGATCCAAGCCACCGTCTCTACGTCGGTTGCCCAGGCGCTTTCGCAATCGATCACGCTCATCGGCGGTGTCACCCTGATGATCGTGCTGAGCCCGCGCCTCTCGTTGACCGTGCTCGCCTTCCTGCCGATCGTGGTCATCGCCGCGGCGTTCTTCGGTCGGCGCCTCAGCAGGGTCTCTGCCGGCTTCCAGGACCAGATCGCACAGGCGAACGCCTACGCAGAGGAATCCATCTCAGGCATCAGGGTCGTCAAGTGGTTCACGGCCGAAGCCGACTCGTCGAAGCGCTACGACAACGCCATCCAGCGTTCGTACGAGGTGGCGCTCCGCAGAATTCGGCTCCGTGCCCTCTTCATCCCGGGTGTGTCCTTCGTGGCCTTCGGGACCCTTGCCCTGGTGCTTTGGGTGGGCGGCAGGCTCGTCCTCTCCGGGTCGATGACTGCCGGGAACCTCGTGTCGTTCCTCCTCTACACCCTCACCGTCGCAGGTGCCATCGGTGCGTTCACCGGGCTCTACTCCCAGCTTCAGGAAGCCCTCGGAGCGTCCCGGCGCATATTCGAGCTGCTCGGAGAACCGATCGAGGTTCACGACCCCGCCGATCCAGTCGTGCCGGAGCAGCGGGACGGGTCGCTGCGCTTCGAATCGGTGGACTTCGACTATGCCGGCCGCGAGGTGGAAGTGCTGCGCGACATTGACCTCACCGTCCAACCCGGCGAGGTGGTGGCACTGGTCGGACCGTCGGGGTCGGGGAAGTCGACCCTGACACAGCTCATCGTCCGGTTCTACGACCCGATCGCCGGCCGGGTGCTGATCGACGACGTCGACGTTCGCCTGCAGAATCTCGACGATCTCCGCTCCCGGATGGCCGCCGTGCCCCAGGAGGTGCAGCTGTTCTCAGGGACGATCAGCGAGAACCTACGAGTCGCCAAGGCCGAGGCCACCGATGGAGAACTCGTCGAGGCCGCGACCGCCGCTAACGCCCACGACTTCATCACTGCATTCCCCGACGCGTATGACACGATCATCGGTGAGCGGGGGATCCAGTTGTCGGGTGGTCAGCGGCAGCGGGTGGCGATCGCCAGGGCGCTGCTCGCCGATCCTCGCATCCTCATCCTCGACGAAGCCACGAGTTCCCTCGACGCCGAGACCGAAGCGCTCGTACAAGAGGCCCTCCAGCGTCTGATGGTCGGACGAACGACGCTGGTCATCGCCCATCGGCTCAGCACGGTCAGGGAGGCCGACCGCATCATCGTTCTTGTGGAAGGGCGAATCGTCGAGGAGGGGACCCACGACGAGCTCATGGACGCAGACGCCGTCTATGCCCAGCTGTCTTCCCGTCAACTGATCGGCTGAGACGACACCACCGAATGCACCTTCCGCAGCGGTCAGGAGCCCGGAACGTCGGACCCGAACAAGCGGAGCGTCGCGTTGTTCCTGTGCTGCGCGGCCCCGCCGTCCGGAACCCGTCGCAGCTCAAGTCTCAAATCATGAATCTCAGTAGGGGAGATCGCTGTGTCCCATCAGAGACTCGTCGACGGCTCGGGCACAGTGTCGGCCTTCGCGGATGGCCCACACGACCAACGACTGACCGCGGCGCATATCGCCGGCCGCGAATACGCCCGGGATGCCCGTTGTGTAGTCATCCACGCTCGCGGCAACGTTCCCGCGTAGGTCGAAGCCGACGCCGAGCTGCTCCAGCAAACCCTTGTGGACGGGACTGACGAATCCCATCGCCAACAGGACGAGATCGGCCTGCAGATCGAACTCGCTGCCGGCGACTTCCGTCATCTCCCGCGAAGCGTCGACGGCTCGCCAGTCGACGCCAACACCCCGAAGGCTCTCGACGCGTCCGGCCGAGCCCTCAAACGAAGCGGTCGAGACCGACCAAAGCCGTTCGCATCCCTCGTCGTGCGACGTGGAAGTCCGCAGCTTCGTCGGCCAGTCGGGCCAGATGAGGGACTTGTCCGGATGCTCCGGCGGCCGCGGAAGTAGTTCGAGCTGAGTAACCGAGGCGGCCCCCTGCCGGTTCGACGTACCGACGCAGTCAGCGCCGGTGTCGCCGCCACCAATGACCACGACGTGTTTGCCCTCGGCGGTGATCGTCGCCTCACCTCCGAGGGACTCGCTGCCGATCCTCCGGTTCTGCTGGGTCAGGAACGGCATCGCGAAGTGAACCCCTTCGAGGTCCCGGCCGGGGACCGCCAGGTCCCGCGGCTGCTCACATCCGGCGGCAAGCACGACCGCGTCGTACTCGTTGATGAGGCGTTCGACGGGCCAGTTCACCCCGATGTGGCGGTTGACCCGGAACTCGACCCCTTCTGCCTGCATCTGCGCCATACGGCGATCGATGGCGCTCTTGTCGAGTTTGAAGTCAGGAATCCCGTACCGGAGCAGACCCCCGATCTTGGCGTTCTTCTCGAACACCTCGACATGGTGGCCGGCTCGGGCGAGTTGCTGGGCCGCGGCCAGTCCCGACGGCCCCGAACCGACGACGGCCACCCGCCTGTCGGTGCGTCGACTTGGGATCTTCGGCTCGATCCATCGGTTCTCCCACGCCTTCTCGATGATGGAGTACTCGATGGCTTTGATCGAGACCGGGGCGTCGTGGAGGTTGAGGGTGCACGCCTCCTCACAGGGCGCAGGACAGACCCGTCCGGTGAACTCCGGGAAGTTGTTCGTCGAGTGCAGTGTGTCGATGGCTTCACGCCAGTTGCCCCGGTAGACCAGGTCGTTCCAGTCGGGGATGAGATTGTCAACTGGGCAGCCGGAGTGGCAGTAGGGAACGCCACAGTCGATGCAACGGGCCCCTTGCTGTGACACCGACTCGTCGGTCAGAGGAATCGAAAACTCGGCAAAATTCTTGCGCCGTTCCTCGACCGGCAGGGCCGCGTGTTGGCGTCGGTCGATTTCTCTGAATCCGGTCGGCGAGCCCATCACACGCTCCCAACCGCGACGGTGCGTTGACCCAGTGCACGCCGGTACTCCACCGGAACGACCTTGTAGAACCGGGGGAGGTACTCGTCGAAGTTGTCGAGGATCTCCCCGGCGCGGGAGCTGTTTGTGAGACGGGCATGGCGGGCGATGAGCGTCCTCAGCCGCCACGTGTCATGGTTGAGCGGATCGGTGAGCAGTTCCGTCCGAGTGGGATCGTCGGGTCCTCGAATCGAGTCGCCGTGATTGGTCGCAAGTCGCTCGATCTCGACCATCTCGTGATTGACCCGCTGCTCGAAGTCCCGGTCTTCGTCGATCACGTAAGCGATCCCGCCGCTCATCCCAGCTCCGAAGTTCCTGCCGGCTTTGCCGATCACGACGACACAACCACCGGTCATGTACTCGCATCCGTGGTCACCGACCCGCTCGACGACTGCGATGGCGCCGGAGTTGCGGACGGCGAATCGCTCCCCGGCCCCGCCGTTGAAGTAGCAGTCGCCTGAGATGGCTCCGTAGAGCACCGTGTTGCCGATGATGACGTTCTCACGCGGGATGATCGGGCCGACCGGCTCGGCCTCGATGATGATGCGACCGCCGGACAGTCCCTTACCGACGTAGTCGTTGGCGTCGCCTTCGAGGTGGAGTGTGACGCCGTGGGCAAGCCATGCGCCGAAGCTCTGTCCCGCGGTCCCCGTCAGTCTTATGTGAATCGTGTCGTCGGGGAGCCCCGCGTGGCCGTAGCGGCGAGCGACTTCGCCAGAGAGCATCGAACCCACGGCGAGGTTCGCGTTGGTGACGGACTTCTCGATGGACACCGGCTCCTTGTGAGCGAGTGACGGCATGGCCTGCTCGATGAGGTCGTTGTCGAGCGCCCGGTGCAGCCCGTGCTGTTGGTCCTCGGTGTTGCTGATGGCGACTCCGGGAGCGGGTTGCGGTTTGAAGAGGACCCTCGAGAAGTCGAGGCCCTCGGTCTTCCAGTGCTTGATGGCTCCGTTCACACGGATCCGATCGCTCTGACCGATCATCTCTGTGTAGGTGCGGAAACCCAGTTCTGCCATGACTTCGCGGGTCTCTTCTGCAACGAACATGAAGAAGTTGACGACGTGCTCCGGCTCGCCGGGAAAGAGCTTGCGAAGCTCGGGGTCCTGGGTGGCGACCCCGACCGGGCACGTGTTGAGGTGGCACTTGCGCATCATGATGCAGCCCTCGGAGATGAGTGCCCCGGTGCCGAATCCGACCTCGTCGGCACCGAGCAGGGCCGCGATCACGACGTCGCGGCCGGTGCGGACGCCGCCATCGGTCTGCACTGCGATTCGGCCCCGGAGCTCGTTGGCGATGAGGGTCTGGTGCGTTTCGGCAAGGCCGATCTCCCAATGCGAGCCGGCCTGCATCACCGACGTGAGTGGACTCGCACCGGTGCCGCCCTCCGTGCCGGAGATGAGGACGTGGTCGGCGTGTGCCTTCGCAACACCGGCGGCGATCGTGCCCACGCCGATCTCGGATACGAGCTTGACGCTGATGCGTGCTGCGGGGTTGACGTTCTTCAGGTCGAAGATGAGCTGCTTGAGGTCCTCGATCGAGTAGATGTCGTGGTGGGGTGGAGGTGAGATCAGACCGACACCCGGCGTTGAGTGACGTACCTCGGCGATCCACTCGTTGACCTTGTGGCCGGGGAGTTGGCCGCCCTCACCTGGCTTGGCGCCCTGCGCCATCTTGATCTGGATGTCGGAGGCATTGACGAGGTACTCGGTGGTCACACCGAAGCGGCCCGAGGCGACCTGTTTCACAGCGGAGCGCATGGAGTCGCCGTTCTCGAGGGGAACGTACCGGCTCGATTCCTCGCCGCCTTCGCCGGTATTCGACTTGGCGCCGATGCGGTTCATCGCAATGGCGAGATTGGTGTGAGCTTCCCACGAGAGCGAACCGAACGACATGGCTCCGGTCGCGAAGCGCTTCACGATCTCCGCTGCCGGCTCGACTTGTTCGAGCGGAATGGGTTCGTTGAGGATGTCGAGTTCGAACAGACCACGCAGATTCTTCAGCTTGCGGGTCTGGTCGTTGACCATCCCGGTGTACTTCTGGAAGAGGGCGTAGTCGCCGGACCGAACCGCGTGCTGCAGGGTGGAGATGGTCTCGGGGGTCCAGACGTGTTCCTCGCCCCGAATCCGGTAGGCGTAGTCGCCGCCGACGTCGAGCTCCGACGTCTGATAGGTCTTCGTGCCGAACGCAGCCTCGTGACGGCGCAGCGTTTCTGCGGAAATTTCTTCGATGCCGATGCCCCCGATGACCGAAGGTGTACCGGTGAAGTAGTCGTCGATGAAGTCGCTGTTCAGGCCGACGGCGTCGAAGATCTGGGCGCCGCAGTAGGACTGGAAGGTCGAGATGCCCATCTTCGACATCACCTTCAACATGCCGTTCTTGATGGCATTGATGTAGGTTCCCTCGGCCTCCTCCGGCGTCGGGCCTCCCGGCAATTCGCCGGCGACGGCGTGGACGGTGTCAATGGCGAGGTACGGGTTGATGGCTTCGGCGCCATATCCGCCGAGCAGGCAGAAATCGTGGACCTGTCGGGCTTCGCCGGTCTCGACGACGAGCCCGACTTCGGTCCGGAGACCCTCGCGGATCAGATGGTGATGGACGGCGGCGGTGGCCAGCAGGGCGGGGATGGCGACCCGGTCCACGGCCTGGCAGCGGTCGGACAGGATGAGGATGTTGCGGCCGTCGCGCACCGTCTGTGTGGCTCGCTCACACAGACGTTCCAACGCTCCCCGGATACCGGCGACGCCCTCATCGGCCGGGTAGCACATGCTCAGCTTTCGGGTCCGGAACGCATCGTCGACGTGGTTTTCGATGCGTCGGACGCGTTCGAGGCCCACGTTGGTGAGGATCGGGTGGTACACCTCGAGTCGCTTGTGCGTGCCGCCGGTGTTGAGGTCGAGCAGATTGGGCCGCGGACCGATCAGAGACACGAGCGACATCACCGTCTTCTCGCGGATCGGATCGATCGGGGGATTCGTGACCTGAGCGAAGCGCTCCTTGAAGTAGTCGGAGAGCATCTTGGGCCGGTCGGAGAGCACCGCAGGCGGTGTGTCCCGTCCCATCGACCCGATCGGGTCCTGTCCTTGAGTGGCCATCGGTTTCAGGAAGAACTCGATGTCCTCCTTGGTGTATCCGAAGGCCTTCTGAGCGGCGAGCAGCGTCTCGGGGTTGGGGCCCATGGCGGCGACCTCGGGTGGAAGGTCGGCAATCCTGATCTGGGTTTCGTCGAGCCATCTCCGATACGGTTTGGCCCCGGAGAGTGAGTCCTTGAGTTCCTCGTCGCCGATGATGCGGCCCTGTTCGAGGTCGATGAGCAGCATCTTGCCGGGTTGGAGGCGCCACTTCTGAACGATCTTCTTCTCGGGGATGTCGAGGACCCCCATCTCGGATGCCATCACGATCAGATCGTCGTCGGTAACGAAGTAGCGAGCCGGGCGGAGACCGTTGCGATCGAGGGTGGCGCCGATTTGCCGGCCGTCGGTGAACGCAACGGCGGCGGGACCGTCCCAGGGTTCCATGACGGCAGCGTGGTATTCGTAGAAGGCCTTGCGTCCTTCATCCATCAGCGGGTTGTCCGCCCAGGCCTCGGGGATCAGCAGCATCATGGCGTGGCCGAGCGAGTACCCGCCGGCAAGGAGTAATTCGAGGGCGTTGTCAAAGGTCGCCGAGTCGGACGCCCCATCCCCGATGAGGGGCCACAACTTGTCGAGATCGTCGCCGATGATCTCCGACGACATGTTGTGGCGGCGGGCCATCATCCAGTTGACATTGCCCTGGATCGTGTTGATCTCGCCGTTGTGGCACAGGTAGCGGAACGGCTGCGCCAGACGCCACGATGGGGACGTGTTGGTGGAGAACCGCTGGTGGATGAGCGCCAACGCCGAATCGATGCGTTCGTCGGCGAGGTCTTGGTAGTACACGGCGAGGTTCTTGGCCAGCATCATGCCCTTGTAGGTGATGGTCCGCGCCGACATCGAGGTCACGTAGAACTCGCCTCGTCTCGTGAGTTCGGGGGCACGCCGCCTCAGCTGGATGTGGGCCTGCTTGCGAATCACGTAGAGCTTCCGCTCGAATTCGTCGACGTCCGCGATGGTGTCAGCCCGACCGACGAACAGCTGGCGAATTACCGGCTCGATGGGTCGGACACTCTCTCCGAGGCACGAAGAGTCGACGGGAACGTCTCGCCACCCAAGGACCTTCTGTCCCTCACGGATCACCGACTCGATGAGGAGGTCCTCACACACGATCCGGTCGATGGGATCCCTGGGCAGGAACACCATCCCGACCCCGTAATGGCCGCGTTCCGGGAGGACGATTCCCTGTTCCGCCATCTCCGGCCGGAAGAATCCGTCGGGGATCTGAAGCAGCATCCCGGCGCCGTCACCGGCGAGGGGATCGGCCCCAACGGCGCCACGGTGTGTGAGGTTTGCGAGCACCGTGAGCCCCTGATCGACGATCTCGTGGCTCTTGCGGCCCTTGATATTGGCGACGAATCCGATACCGCACGCGTCGTGATCCCTGGCGGGATCGTAGAGTCCTTCAAGTGGCGCCGGATGGATATCCATGGGGCACCACCGTACCCGGCTCGATGCGGTGTGCGACAGCGGCAATGAACGACGCCGCCGTGGCAGAAGCGATTCTCGGGATCCGGCGCCGGGCGCTGATCACGGGGACGCATCGCACCCGGCTCGGATGCAGGACAGGCCTGTCGCTGCGACGGGGAGGCCTGAATCGGTCGGTCGGTGGGTTCGACCGGGGCGTCGTCAGCCGGTTCGTCAGCCGTCGGGGCCGGTCGGGGTCCTCTCGAACGCGGCAACGCCCAGGCGGGCGAGTTCCATGTCCTCGGCTTCGGGTAGGCCTGAAACACCGACGGCGCCGACAACCCTTCCGTCGGAGGAGATGGGGACACCGCCGCCCCACGACACGTAGCGGAGTTCGCCGAAATTCGTCATGGGGAAACCCTCGGCCCGGGAGGCTTCACCCACGGATTTGGATTCGGTCTGTTCCCTGGCCGCGGTGTAGGCCTTGTTCATGGCGATGGTGATCGATGGGAGGCGGCACCCGTCGGTTCGGACGAACGCGAGGAGTTCGCCGTGATCGTCAACGACGGCGACCGCCGCGCCTCGTCCGGTCCGTTCGAGTTCGTCCCGAATCGCATCGAGGACCACGAGTGCGTCGGTGTGGCTCAGCCTGGTGATGTCGTGCATGTCAGCCTCCTTCGGTACCGTCACCCTACCCGGCACGTCGCGGCCCGTCCCCGGGGCTCTGGCGTTGATACGGCCGATATCCGGTCCGTATCAACGCCAGAGCCCTGGGGGGAGGTGGATCTCGCTCATGCGCGTGGTCGCCGCTACCTTTGTACCCGACGGGTCGGATCCCAAGGCGAGGCGGAACCGGAATGACGAACGGCGAGCAGTCGAACGATGACCGGAATGAAGGGGAACGCGATTCCTCGCGCGCCCGGAATGAAGAGGAACGCGATTCCTCGCGCGCACGGAATGAAGCGGAGCGCGACTCCTCACACGATCGGTCCGACGAGAAGCGACAGGCAGAAGGTGCCCGGTACGAGGAAGAACGGCTCGCCGAGAGCGCTCGCTACGAAGAAGAGCTGCTCGTCGAACGCAACCGGGCCGACCAGAAACGCAGCGACGAACTCGAACTCGTCAAGCAGCAGCGGCGCGACGATCGGGAGCAGAGAGCCCGCGATCGCAACCGCTGAGTTCCGAAACGCCTCGAAGCTGAAGCCTCTACGCGTGGCGGAGCGTCGTCCGTTCCGTGGACAGCTCGTTTCGCTGCGGCCACCGAATCGCATCCAAGCGGCGGAAGTCGAACGGTCGCGTCAGAGTCTCTGACGAAGGTCATCGATGTGGGTCGTCATCGACAGTGCGAGAACCTTGGGGTCGACATCGGTGCCGCCGGCACGGGCAACCATTGCCACGCCCTCTGCGTCGGGTGTTCCGAAGATCAGCTCGAGAGGCTGATCTCCTCGGCGGTGACTTCTCTGCTGACGTCGTGCTTCTGAAGCCGATCGATCCGGGTTCGTCGGGCGCGGGGTCACTTCGGTCGACGAACTCACCGATCCTTGGTCGGGTGAGCGCACGGGGACACCCCACCATTCGGCGAAGTCGGCGAGATACTCAACCCGGAAGTTCGTATCACGGCCGTCGAGTTGTATCGCCGTGTGGTGGTCAAAGGGGTACGGAAGCGTCGAGACGAGATCGTACGCCGACGTCGAAGTGGCGGGCGCACTGTGCGGCTACGTGCGGGTGCCTCGCCGGGTTGTCGGGTTGGGGTGGATTGGGTTGATGGGAACGTGGGTGTTGTGTTCGATGTCGTGATCGATGCGAGCCAGTTGGGCGAGGTTCGTGGTGTCCAGGGATTCTGCGAATGCCTTTTGGGCAAGACACCAGGGGTCGTGGATGGGGCAGGCGTCGGCCCAGTCGCACGGCCCTCCCCGAAGGATGCACTGATCGGGGGACAGAAGCTGCTCGGCTGGTTCGACGACGTCGAGCAGGGTGATGTCTTCGGGGGGTCGGGTGAGGTGGTAGCCGCCGTTTGGCCCGGCGGTCGAGGTGAGCAGTCCTTGGGAGACGAGCTCGGCGAGGATCCTCTTCACGAAGTCAGGGGGGATGTCCATCGAAGCCGCTACCTCGCGGGCCTTGCGTGGTCCGTCTTCGTAGTGGCGAGCCAGATCGAGCGCGGCACGAACCGCATAGTCTCCGTGTTTACCGAGTGTCACAGGCATGGAACCCTCCCACCGAAACCCTACGTGTCGGAGACCGAATGTGTACAAAAAGTTCATCGAAGCAGGTAGGTGACGTTCGGTCGAGCGTCGCCGGATCGCAGCCAAGCCCCGGAAACGAGCACCCTGCAATCCGAGACCCTGACTAGTTAGGTCAACGTTGCGTCGACCGACCGTTGTTCTTCCGCCGTTGAATGATACGGTCAAGGAGTGACATCAGGGACATGCCCAAAAGGCACGGGTGTCACAGTCTGTGGTACTCCACAAACTGAGGGGCGACGCATCCGTGGGCTTACGGCGGCGCCGCAGAGGAATATCGACCCGGGGAGGGCATCGTGTATCCAATCGATCAAACCGATTATGTCAAGGCCCATATCGGCGCCATCTCGGAAGAGATGCGAGACTCCAGGATGGGCTGGCAGCAGCAGAATGACAGTTCCGGATCTCTCCATCGCCTCTACGGCGCCATCGACAGGCTGTTGGCCAGAGGATCGAAGGCGACCCAGCCAATACCGAAAGCACAACCCGCGAACTGAGCTGAGAAAAGGAGAGAGGCGACATGATCGTCATCAATCTCTCACGCTGCGCCCCGAGCTTCGGCGACCACTGAATCCCGGTCTCAGAGTGGCCGCGCCTCAGGTCCTTGCGACCACCGAGGGATCTCTTCGAAGCCGCCGACCCGGTACGTCGCCTCCGAAGAGGCCGTCTCCGGTGCGCCCGGCACGTACCAGCAGGTGTCGATGCCGTAGCTGATGCGGCCGGCGGTGCTTTCGCCAACTGGCGGGACAGCCTCCGACATGCTCCGTCAGCGGAGGACTGGGGCCAGGCGACCGCTCCGATCGTCCTCATCGCAGAGCTCGACTTTGAGGTAGTCCTGTTCGGACACCGTCCACCGCTCCGCGACCAGGCAACCGTCCGTGTCCAGCGGTTCGGCGACCGCGTCGCGGGTTCCCGGCCGTAGCCGCCGAAACCGGGCTTCAGTTCGTATGACCGACGCGCTCGGCGATAGCGTGCAGTTCGGAATGCTGCGAGAACTGGATATCCGGGCAACAGCCGCCGTGCTCATCTGCCGCGCGGGCGCGGCATGAGTGACATCATCAGCCGGGTCCTGCCGATCCTCCTCCTGATCGCTCTCGGGTTCTGGCTCCGCCGCTCCAGATTCATCTCGGAGAGCACCGTCGGGGATCTCCGCAAGCTGGTTGTGAACCTTGCGCTGCCTGCCGTGCTGTTCACGTCGTTCCTCGAGATCGAGTTCGACCCGAGCGATGCCGCCATCGTCATCGGGGTCCTCGTGCTGTGCATCGCCCTCTACGGGATCGGACGCGCCCTCCAATCTCGGTTCGGTGCCGGCCACGAGTACTTCCCGTTCCTGATGACGGGATTCGAGTCCGGCATGCTCGGCATCAGCCTCTTCGGAAGCGCCTACGGCCTGAGCAAGATCGGGTATTTCGCCGTTGTTGATCTCGGCCACGAGTTGTTCATCTGGTTCGTCTTTCTCGCCCTCTTGCTGGCCAAGCGGGACGGGATCCAGAGTCCGGGGAAGTTGTTCGGGGCGTTTATCCGCTCCCCGGTGATCATCGCGATTCTGGCCGGCATCGGTGCCAGTCTGCTCGGTCTACGCGATGCCCTCTACGACGGTCCGGTTGTCGGCGGGGTGATGAACACGCTCGTCTTCCTTGCCGCGTTGACGGTCCCGCTGATCCTGCTGATCGTCGGATACGGACTCCAACTCGATCGCCCTGGGGTGCGGGAGGCGATCACCCCGGTCGCCCTCCGATTGGTGATCCTGCTGCCGCTCGCGATCGTTCTCCCAGTCCTGCTGTTGAACTCGCTCCTGGGTGGGAACGAGTACTCCCAAGCGGCGCTCTTCACCCTGCTCATCCTGCCGCCGCCCTTCATCATTCCGCTCTACATGAAGCCGGGGATGCCGGATGAGCGGCGCTACGTGAACAACGTGCTCAGCCTCTACACCGTCGTCTCGATCGTCATCTTCGTTGTGTACGTGGTCGCGAACCCTCTTTAGGAGCCTGCTGATTCATTGGGGTCGGGGCGTTCGAGTTCGGGGGTGCGGTGTATGCGCTTCTGGCGCAGCATCGGCGTCGTCTGTTCCCAGAAGTCTTCCCGTCGTTTCGTCTCGGAGTGGCCGCTCCTCAGGTCCTTGCGACCACCGAGGGGATCTCTTCGAAGCTGCCGACCCGGTAGGTCGCCGCCGAAGAGGCCGTCTCCGGTGCGACCGGCGCATACCAGCAGGTGTCGATTCCATAGTTGATGCCGCCGGCGATGTCCGAAGTGAGGCTGTCGCCGATCATCAGCGCCGTCGCCTTGTCGGGGTTGCCGAGTTGGTCGAAGACGATGTCGAAGATGCCGGCGTCGGGTTTGGCGGTGCCGACCTCGCCGGAGATGACGATGGCCTCGAAGAAGCGGTCGAGATCGAGACGGGCGACCTTAGCCCTGGCGACCGCTCCGATGCCGTTCGAGACGAGCGCGAGCGTGGAGTACGGCGCCAACTCCTCGAGGAGGTCCCAGGCGCCGGGGAACAGGTCGCCGTTGGCACCGAGTCCGGCAACGTAGTCGGCGGCCAGCGTCTGCGGGTCGGCGTCGATGCCGAGCCGCTCGACGAACTGTTCGAAGCGCACGGTGCCGACCTGATTCGGGGTGAGCTCACCCCGTTCGACCCGAAGCCACAGCGCGGCGTTGATCTGGCCGAAGACGGCCCGATGCCCGTTGTGATTGACGATCGCTGCCCGGACAAGGGTGTCGGGGAATGCAGCCGCCTCCGACGCATCGAAGTCGAACAGCATGTGGTCGAGATCGAAGAGGAGTGTCGTGTAGCGCATGCAGTCCGCCTCGGGAGAGGCACGGAGGATACGGTGGTGCGCGACCGGCCGTTCGTCGGCTCCACCGTTGTCCAAGCGTGGATCCGTCAGAGGGCGGCGTAGAGGTCAACGTGGTTGCCGTCCGGGTCGGCGACGGTGGCGTAGCGCTGGCCCCAGAACGCGTCGAAGGGTTCTCGGATCGCGGCATGTCCTGCCGAGCCGAGTTCCGCAAACGCGGCGTCGACGGCGGTGGAGGTGTCGCACTCGACGGCGAAGCTGATGCGGTCGTTGCCGGTCGGAGGCGTGTAGCCGTCCGTGAACGACGCCATGACTGCTTCGGAGTCGAGCATGAGCCGTATTCCGCCGCCGAGATCCGCCTCGTAGTGGCCCGTGCCCGGGTCGAAGTCGGGCAGATTGACTCCAAGCATCCGGTAGAACCCCAGGGAAGCTGCGATGTCGGTGCAGACGATACCGATCGCGTTGAGCTCCATGCGCCGATCCTACCGGGAGCGCACACCAGTTCCGTCGATGTGGTCACCCATCGCGGCGATGCACCGATGTGGACGCCCGCACGCCGGTCGAGGTAGCCGAGCGCGGCCGGGGGCGTCTTCCTCTGGACGGCGCTCATCGTCCTTTCGATCGCCTTCCTGGTGGTGATGCGGGCGAAGTATCCGCCCGTGCTCACCGCCATACGCCGGATGAACCGTGCCGTGTGGAACCCGCGGGCGATGGGAACGGCCGGACAACCCGGAGCCATGGCTCCGGTGATCCGGCACGTCGGGCGGACATCCGGTACCCCCCATGGAACTCCGATCGGCACCTTCACCACCGACGACGGGTTCGTCGTCGCGTTGCCGTCCGGGACGACGCCGGATTGGCTGAAGAATCTGCTGGCGGCGGGCTCTGCCGTCATCGTCCATGATGGCGTCACCTATCGGGTGGACCGCCCCGAGGTGATTCCCGGTGCCGACGCCTTCCCCTTCGTTTCACGATCCGAGCGGCGGAGCCTTCGCCTCTTCGGCGTTGACCAGTTCCTTCGGGTTTGGTGGGTGGAGCCGCAGGGACCGCACGACCGGACCGACGGGTCCGGGTGACCCGGAGGTGCGCACGGGGGCGCCGTCCTCAACATGTGCATCGTCGGTGTTCGGGACGTGTGAGCGTCCGGGAGCGTGACGCCTCGGAGGCGCGCTCCGATCTGCAACGATGGAGACCATGACGGATCACACAGCGATCACGGCGACCGTCACCGGCCGTGTTCAAGGCGTCGGCTTCCGCTACGCCGTGGCACACATGGCCAAGGAGTTCGGCCTGGTGGGCTGGGTGCGCAATGCTCCGAATGGATCGGTCGAGATGCGGGCACAAGGCGACGAACGAGTGTTGGAACAGTTCGTCGCGTTCGTGCGGCGGGGGCCCCGATCGGCACGGGTGCGATCCGTCGACGTCCATCCCGTTGAGCCCGATCCAACGCTGCACGAATTCACCGTCCGCTTCTGACCGGTCGATCCGGAGGTTGAAATCCAACAGAGATTCCTTCGGCAACCGGCAGACCGGAGGGAGGACCTGGACGTTTCCACGGTCGTCGCGCTGAAGATCTCCGCCGAGCAGTGATTCCGAGAATTCAGACTGGAAGCTACGCCGGAGATCGGCGGTTCCACGTCTCCGAGCACGGTTCGAGGGCATCGTGACCGCCACTGACGACGCTGTCGAGCCGTTGGACCGCTCGAGTCGGTCGCATCGCGTGGTCGAGGACCCGGTCGCGTCAGGCTATTCGGACTGTCCTTTGACCACCGTGGGGTCGATGTCATGTGGCCTGCTCACGCTGCGGGATTTGCTACTGTCGATTCCATGGATGTCACCATTACCAAGCTCGTTCACGCATGTCTGCTCGTGGAAGTAGGAGGCAAGCGGATCCTCCTGGATCCCGGCGGATGGTCCTGGCAGGACGAACGATTCGACCCATCGATGGTCGAGGGCGTTGACCGGATCCTGATCACGCACGAGCACGGCGATCATGTGTCGTTGGAATTCGTTCGTGCAGCTCTTGAGCGGTCGAACGATGCCGAGGTGGAGACAACCCCTGCACTTCAGGCGATCCTCCTCGAAGAGGGAATCGGAGCAGTGACGCAAGGAACATCGCAGTTCGTGTCACCACACGAACGAATCCCGATGGGTCCCGGACCACAGAACACCGGATTCCACGTCGCAAATGTGTTGTCCCATCCTGGCGACAGCCACAGCTTCAATGAGACGATGCCCATCCTTGCGATGCCATTCGCCGCACCATGGGGGTCGCTCACCTCCGGTGTCGACCGTGCGCGTCTCGTGAAACCCAAGTATGTGATCCCGATCCACGACTGGTTCCTCTCCGAAGGCGGCAAGACCTTCATGTACCGTCTTGCGGAGATGGCGCTCTCAGCGGACGGCATCAAGCTCGTCCAGATCGAGGACTTCGCGAGCACGACCCTGTCGGTCTGATCTCAGCCGTCTGACTCCAGCTGCCACACTTCGATCGTCACGGTGCCCGGACCCCTGCCGACGGTGATGGGCCACGACTTCTCCCTTCGTTTCCCGTCCGCGGTGAACGGCGATCCGGCCGCTGGGAGCCCTGATGTCGCGGGCGGCGTTGCGGTGCTCAACTGCGGTTGGGCGACGAGAACCCGGCACGACACCCGCACATCTATCGGAGGCATGCCACGACCGCCGAGATCGAGAGGGTCGGTCAACGCCACGGCGTTGGGTTCGAACTCGCCAACGACTTGGTCTAGGTTGGGCTGATGAATGAGGCGCCGAACTTCACGTTGCTTGACCAGGCTGGCGAACCTTGGACCCTGTCCGATCAACGTGGCCGCGCCGTGGTATTGCTTTTCCAACGCGGGGATTGGTGACCGTACTGCAACGGCCAGCTGGTCAGCGTGGCACTGCAACATGGCGAGTATTCGAAGGCGGGGGCGGTGGTCGTTTCGATTGACGTCGACTCGCCCGGTCAGCACGCAGCGATGGTCGACAAGTTGAATTTGCCGTTCCCGATGCTGTCGGACCCGGACCGGAGTCTCGCGATCGGCCCGTACGGCCTGATGAACACCGAAGACCCTCGCGGACTGGCGATTCCCGCGACCGTTGTGATCGGTCCAAACGGTGAGGAGGTGCTGCGATTGGTCAGTCGGGACTTCGCGGACCGTCCATTCGAGCGGGTGGCGCTCGAAGCACTTCGGAGTCTGGGCCTGGCGCCTGTTGAAGAACCTGCCCCGACGTTGGGAGACCCTGCGCCCGGACCAAGGGCGATGCCATTTGGCGATCTACGCGCCTACTTCCGCGGTGCGAAATTCGGGTCGAAGGCGATGGGGCTTCGTACCGGTGCTATGGACGAGGCTGATCGTTTCGGTGTCCTCATGGATCACTACATCGAAGACGTGGCGACCATGTATCGGATCGTTCGCGACTCGAATTGAACTGACCTCTCCGCAACCGCCCCCGAAGAGAGGCGCAGGCCGGGAGACTCCCCATGTTTCCAAAACAGGGCGCCCGTCTCGAGAGTGCCCACCCTTCTGCCGGGTTGTGAAGGGCTGCACCCCACCGGTCAATGACGGCACAGCCAATCTCGGTCGGCTCAGTGGTCGGAGGTCTCACCGAACGGATCGCCTTGCTCACGACTGGCGGGAATAGGTTTCACTCGATATTGGCTGAACCGTTCATCGAGCGCGCGATGGCATGAGCAACGATCCGCGGGCCCGCCGAAGGTTCTCGAGACATCTGAAAGGTTCTGCCTATGCCCTGTGAGCACCTGACCGATATCGAGCCGATAGAGCCGAACACCATCGAGGGGTGTGAAGACTGCCTCAAGATCGGCGGGCAGTGGGTGCACCTGCGAATGTGCATGCAGTGCGGCCACATAGGCTGTTGTGACAACTCTCCGAACAAGCACGCCACGCGGCACTTTCACGACGCTGGACACGGTGTGATTCAGTCGTTCGAACCCGGCGAGCGTTGGGTGTTCTGCTACGTCGACAACGACGTGTTCGATCCTGTTCCCGAGGATGTGAACCGCTCCTATCGCTGAACGTCCGGCATGTGGCGACGCTTCTAATGAAAAGCGACTGCATCGTCTGAAGCCCTTGGTACGTAAGGGTTTCTAGCGCACCCGTTGCGCACGTGTTGCGCGTAGGGTTGAGGGGTGCCGACCCGAAATCGCTCTGACCGGCGAGAATGTTCTCCGGAACATGGCGACGCTTTCCGCGCATAGCGTCGTTGTAGCGGCCAGCCTCAGCACCGTGATCGGCTTGTGATGTGGTGGCTCTTTGGTGCGCATAGTTCGGCACGCGAGCACCCGTTCGTGCACTTCGGAGCAACCCGCCGTCATCGCCCGGGGATGGTTGTGCCCGCCCCCGTGACCCCGGAGCAGGCCCGCGTTACGGTTGGGCGCTGAGCGGCACACCCTCGTCATCAGGCAAACCGCGCCGGCTGCGGTCGGGGTGCTCGACTTGGGCACCGGGGATGGGACAATGGCAGGGACAACTGAGTGCCTGCTCCTCGGAGCATCGAGCGCCCCACCGACGAAGCGTCGACAGGGCGCTCGTCTTGTTGAAGGAGGCACTCTCATGACTACCTCGGACAATCACCTTACGCTCATCTCACCGCCA
>CAXMQO010000066.1:0-4470 GCA_964195515.1 uncultured Saprospiraceae bacterium
CGTCCAACACGCCGTACCTGTTCACCACCGCAACCGGGAAACCGATCAGGTGGACGAACCTGCGACGCAGACACTGGCGACAAGCCGTCACGGACTCAGTGGGCGCACCGTGCGTTCCCCACGACCTACGGCACACCTCGGCCGCTCTGGCGATCGCTCAGGACGTCCACCCGAAAGTGCTGCAAGCCCGCATGGGACACTCGTCGATCAGCGTGACGATGGACGTCTACGGCGGCCTGTTTTCCGGGTATGACGAAGGGGTCGCGACTGCACTCGACAACGCGTTTTCAGAGTCGTTCGTGTCAGAACCGTGTCAGAAACCCGCCGGCGAACTCATCGCACTCCCCACGAAATGACGGAAACCCCTACTGTGTAAGGGTTTCCGGCGTGGGCGCTGGCGGGATCGAACCGCCGACCTCTGCCGTGTGAAGGCAGCGCTCTCCCGCTGAGCTAAGCGCCCGTGAACGGAAAGTGTAGCGGCGGCGGGCCCTAGGCTCGGGGCTGTGAATCCGGCCTTCCCGACCGATCGAAGACGCCCCCCAGCGTCGTCGCTGCACTCCTCCGCGTCACCCCGTCCTCCAGCCCGAGGGACAGCAGGACCGGGACTCTCATGAATCGAGGGGAGTTCGGTCTTGTCGTCGATGCGGTTCTCGCCGAGTTGCCCGAGTGGGTCCTCGAGCGGATCGACAATCTCGTTGTCGTCGTCGAAGACCGACCTACGCACGATCAGGACCCCGAAGGCCGCGGAATTCTCGGCATCTACGAGGGTGTCTCGCTCGCCGACCGCGGCGTTGACTACTTCGGGTACGCCCCCGACAGGATCGTCATCTTCTACCAGCCTCACCTCGAACTCGACCTCGACGATGACGAACTTGCGGACGAGATTCGTGTCACCGTGCTCCACGAGGTTGCTCACCACCTCGGCATCGACGACCGGCGGCTCCACGAGCTCGGCTGGGATTGACGAGGAAATCCGGATATTCCTTGCGGTACAATCGTTCCCCAGGAACAAGGAGGACGCGTGGACGAACTCATCGCTCAGATCACCGAGAAGACCGGAGTCACCGCGGAGAAGGCCAAAGAGATGATCGGTGTAACCACGGAGTGGATGAAGGACAAGCTCCCGGAGGATCTCGTTGCGCAGCTATCGTCGGTGCTCTCCGGTGCCGGCGGGATGGCATCATCTGCAGCCGCCAAAGCCACCGACGTGGCGGGCAGTGCTGCCGGCGTCGCAACGGGTGCCGCCGCGACCGCCACCGAAAAGGCCGGGGGACTCTGGGACAAGACGAAGGACACCGTCACTGGGTCCGCGTCGGGCGACGACGAGTAGCCACATCTGATGTCTGCACAATGGGACCCTGCACTGACCGACGAGCCCGCCTGGCCCGTCGACGCCGAGGGCCCCGTTCTGCTCCTCATCGACGCCGAGACGTCGATCGAGCGAGAGCTCATCAAAGGTTGGATCGAACGGAATCAGCCGGCCGACGTACGGGTCGACATCGCATACATCCCGGCGAGCCGCAGGGTCCGTCGACGAAGGCGCAACGACCCGCGTCTTGAGGCCCGAGTCGCACAGGACGACGACCCGATCTTGGTCCCGATCCGGATCGTGTGGCTCGCCAAAGAGCGCGACGGGAAACGTCGGGTGTCGCTCAAGGATCTTCTCGTCTTCGGTGACCCACGGGATCCGAATGTCGCGCGACAGCGGTGGATCCGAACATTCCAGCCGGATCGAATCCGCATCGTCGTTGCCGAGTCGGCACTCAAGTCGAGCCTAGAGAGCCGATGGAGCGACTCGACGGGCCGAGGACCAGCCGAGGGCACGTCTCTCTCTGAATTCATCGCACTCAAGGCGTGGCTCGCCCTCGAACGTGCTGAGCGGGCACTCCGCGGCGCTCGCTACAAGGTCCCGAAGTTCCTGAGGGAGGACCTGTACTGGTCACGTGGCTTCCAGCGAGGCGTCTCCAGGCTCGCCATCCGGGAGGACGTGCCGCTCAAGAAGATGCAGCGAAAGACGGCTCACTATCTCAAAGAGATGGCGGCAACCCACTCCCCGTACGTGATCGACATCGTCACCGGCATCATGGCCTGGGTCCTCAGCCTCGGGTACCAACACCTCGAGTACTCGACCGAGGACCTCCGCGAGTTGTATCAGATTGGCGAGACACACCCGCTCGTGTTCTTGCCTTCCCACAAGTCGAACTCCGACCACCTCGTCCTGCAGTACGTGCTGTATCAGAACGATTTCCCGCCGAACCACACCGCTGGGGGGATCAACCTGAACTTCTTCCCGATCGGCCTCCTGCTCCGTCGTACGGGGATCTTCTTCATCCGGCGCGAATTCAAGACCAACGAGCCCTACAAGTTCGTTCTTCGTCAATACGTCGACTACCTCCTCGAGAAGAGGTTCCCTCTCGAGTGGTACCTCGAAGGTGGCCGATCGCGCACCGGGAAACTCCGCTCCCCGCGCCTCGGCATGCTCTCGTACGTGGTCGACACCTACCTGCGGGGACTCGTCGACGATGTCGTCTTCATCCCGGTGTCAATCGCCTACGACCAGATCTCCGACATCGGGGCGTACGCAACCGAGCAACTCGGAGGCAAGAAGGAGGAGGAGAGTTTCGCCTGGGCCTTGCGGTTCATCGGCAACCTGCACCGCCGCTACGGCTCGGTCCACGTCCGTTTCGGTGCGCCCTTGTCCCTCAGAGACTCGCTGCCGATGGGCACGGATCTGACGACCGAGCGCGGCCGCTACATCATCCCCAAGATGGCATTCGAGATCTCCAATCGCATCAACGACGCCACCGCGATCACACCAATCAGCCTGGTCACCCTCGCGCTTCTGAGCCGACCGGATCAGGGCCTCACCGTCGACGAAGCCGTCGATGCACTTGAGCCATTCGTCGACTACGTCCGTGAGCGAGACCTTCCGACGACCGCCTTCGGGGTGGCCGTTACGCACGGGGTGGTCGAGGCCGCTCTCGACGCACTCGTCACGAGCAAGGTCGTGTCCAGGGTCGAGGGCCTCGCCGATGTGGTCTACGTGATCGAACAGGACCAGCACCTTGCCGCCGCGTACTACCGCAATACGATCATCCACTTCTTCGTCGACCGCTCGATCCTCGAGGTGGCCGTCGTCGGGATGCTAAGAGATGGGTCCGCGGGCATGGACGCGCTTCTCGCCAGGGCGTTTGGTTGGCGTGCGATCCTCAAATTCGATTTCTTCTTCGAGGGACGGGACGGTTTCCGCGACTCGATCATCGAGGAACTCCTCCTCGAATGCCCGGACGGCATCGAACGCGTCAACAACGGCGACCTCGAAGGCGTGTTCGCATCCCTCGTTCCCGCCACAAGCCCCGCCATCCTCATGCCTTTCCTCGAGGCCTACCGCATCGTTGCCGCGGTGATCGCCAAGGCCGACCCCGCCGAGACCCTCGACACGAAGACGGTTCAGGCTCGGGCGCTGCGACTCGGTCGACAGTATGCCGCACAGGGAAGGATCACCTCACCCGAATCGCTGTCGACTGAACTCTTCGCTTCGGGGATCGCGCTCGCCGACAACGCCGGCTTGCTCGACGACGCTGACCAAGACGACCGGGACGGCTTCCTGGCGGACATCGACGATGCTCTCGAAGACCTGCGCACCGTCCAGGCATCGCGTCAGCCTTCGTAGCTACTGCTGTCACGCGCGAAATGACTAGTTGACCACTGTCCGCATTTGGTGATACACTGGCCGTGGGCAGTCGATGGGGTAGCGGGCACCTGAGGGAACACCTTCGGGAGATAGCTCATGCGCACAAAGTCGACGTACGACCGCTTTCCAACTGTGAAACGCGGCTACGACCCGGAAATCGTCGAATCCCACCTCAGCACAGTTGCAGACGAGAACGATCGAACACTCGACGAGGCAGCCGCCCAGATCGCAGCTCTCCAGACGGAACTCGAAGAGTCAGGGAAGCACGAGGAAGCAGTTCACCTCACGATCCTCGCCGCGACCAAGACCAAAGAGAACATGCTCGAAGTCGCTCAGGGGCAGGCCGACGAGGCCAGAGCAATCGGTCGCAAGCAGGGTGACGGCATCATCACCGATGCCCGCATGCAGGCCTTCCAGGTAGTGACCGAAGCTCGCAAGGAGGCCGACGGCATTGTCGCCGAGGCACGCTCCGAGGCGGCGGCGCTCGTGCGAAGCATCGAAGGGAGCCTACCGGCGGCCAACGCTCCGTCCGCACGCGAGATCGTCCTGCAGCAGCGCGTCGAAGAGATGCAGAACGTCATCGCCGCCATGGAGTCAGAGCTCCACACACGACCCCATGCCGCACGTACCGCCGGATTCGCAGACAGCCACGTCGAGGAGGACCTCGTCGCGCCGCCCATCATCGAGGCGACGGTCATCCCTATCGAGCTTGGAGCGACGGACGAGGACTCCCCAGACGCCGAACCAGAAGCGAGATTCGCGGAGTCGGAGACAGA
>CAXMQO010000067.1:0-12784 GCA_964195515.1 uncultured Saprospiraceae bacterium
TGCACTTTAGCACTCGCCCATAACCGGCAATATGGGCGGCTAGAAGTCCCCCCGGAGCCGGAGATGCGCACGGATGCCGAGGTAGGCTCCGGTCATGGCACAGACCGAGGCGTTCGAATACATGCTCTTGCAGTTCTCGACCGGATCCGACTGGCGTGGACTGAAGTCGTGGGAGTGTCTTGTGGTCGCACCAGACGGGTCGGTGTCTATGCCGTTGTCAAATGCTGACGGCACAGCGATCAAGCCGTCGGATGGACCCGAGTTACAGATCGCAATCGTTGAGCAACTCAATCACTTTGGCGCTCGGGGCTGGTCTGTGAGCGCAGAGTCTGTTTTGTCGTCGCCGACCTCGGTGGGGTGGCGGTACCTGTTGTCCCGGCCGAAAGCGACCTTCGATGTCTGACTCGGTTCGATATCGTCGGTAGTAGGCGTACTCGCCCGGTTCAATCACCCGACCCGATGTTCGACTACTGGGTGCGCCTCTACTTCTGTCACCACCAGCCGGTAGCGTCTGTGGTGTGAACCCGGACAAGCACCAGGCCGTAGACCTCCGCCGGCGGGAGGCTTCCATCACTTCTGATGGAGGCGGTCAGGCGTCGGCAATGGTGGTTGTCGGGACCCAGCAACGCCGTCCATGAGTTCGGCCTCTGACGGACGTGGAGATTTGGACGAGCCTCCCAGACGTGCCACTGTTCACTAGATGAAGACGGCACTAGCGATCGTCTCAGTCGTTGCGATCCTCGCTATCGGAGGGTTGGCGGCTGTCCTTGTAACCGGCTGGACGATCAACGACGACGCCGTGACCGACTCCCAAGCAAACTGGTGCATGACCAATCTCGACCTGGTTGCCGTCGCCGCCAGCAACCTCCACATGCACTCCACAACTAGCCTCAGGAACTGGGCCGCCGTCGTCCGCATCCAAGACCTCGTCGATGGCGCGGCACTCGATGGGGTGACGATGGGCGATTTGATGGTTCTGGTGCGAGAGGACTTCTTCACTTGGCTCCGAGAACTAGGTGTCGGGGAGAGCATTATTGGGGACACCGGGTCCGTCGTGTGGACGAAGCCGATGTCCGACAACAGTCGGGTACAGCGTGCTTGCCTTGCGGCGTGGGGAGCCGAGTTCGGGACACCTTGAACCCATAGGCGAACGAGGATGGCCCGTAGCGTCCGGGTCGTTCCGGATCGGGTGCAGCTACCAAGGCCAGACGGCGCATTCCGGTGACTCTGAGTGGCCGCCCGGGGGGATCGGGCGACGGAGTTGCCTCCGGCGTGGGGGGACCCACCCGGACGACCACAACCCAATCCTATGCGCTAGTACTCGGCGACGGAAGGAAAGTGGCCGCCCGGGCGGACCGAGCCGACTGGTGACCTGCCGATCGGAGGACTGATCGACTCGGACGGCCACAACCCAACCCTACCGACGAAAGTGGCCTCCCGGGCAGATCGGTCAACGGTTTGGCGTCGTCGGGGATGAGCCGCCGGCCGCTGAGAGCGGAAATGGTTGCAATCGGGTTGCATTCGCCGTTTCGGCCCGATAGTCCGCTACCGTAGAAACCGTTACACACCATACCGCGCGGGTGTGGCGGAATTGGCAGACGCGCCAGGTTTAGGACCTGGTGGGGAGACCCGTGGAGGTTCGAGTCCTCTCGCCCGCACAGCGAATCCTGAAGCGTATCAAGAGGAAGACCCCTCGCAGTCAGAGGCTTCTTCCGTGACTGTCTCCCAACTTGGCTCCAGAGAGCCGGGTCGAGATCAGGCCAAGGAACTACGAGCGTCAACTCCGGTACCTGCGGGCACCTCCCCAGGTACCGAGGAATGGCGGCCTGCTGCAGGTGGCCCCCACCGTCGAGCGCCCTCATATCCGGTGACAATGCCTTCGGAACACAGCACTTCCCCGGACGGCTCCGATCATTCGATGCGGGCCTCTTCTGCGCAAGCGCCGACGCGCTCGAGGACCGCCTCAGAGAGCTCAGACTGGCAGCCGAGGTCGATCCCCACACGGTGGTGATCGATTGCGAGGGCATCAACTTCAAGGATTCGCATGGGTCCGGGAAGACCGCCGAGATCGTCGAGGCCGACACGGACAAAGGGATGGAGGTTCGCTTGGCCCGACTCAAGGCCAACGTTCAGCCGGTCCTCGAGCGCGAGGGTGTAGTCGAGGCCATCGGCGAGGATCACATCTACGGCAACGTCTGCGAGGCCCCAGCGGACGCAATACCGGACGAGCCGCGCTAGCCGGACTCGATGTCTCGCTTCCTGCCGACGACCCGCCACGCCTCGAGCGGAGCGCCGTCTAGACCGACCAGACCGAGAGCAGGATCAACCGCCCACTCGTCACCGACATGAGAGGCAACTGTGGAATCAACCAGGATCTCGCTCGTGCCGGCGACGGTCGACAGTGTTTCTGCTCGCCGGCGCGGGTTGCCCCACACGTTGAAGGTCATCCGCTCCGTGCCGACGACGCCGGTGACCACATCACCAGATGCGAGTCCGATGCTCGTCACCATCACAACTCCCGCATTGGAACCGGCCTCGTTAAGCCAGCCCCGCACAGCGACAGCGAATGCGACCGCCTTTCCGGCTTCTTCATCTTCGACATTGAGGCCTGCAACCGCGATGTACTGCGTCGCCGACGAAGCAACCTGCTCCAATCCGTGCCGCTTGGCAAGCGTGGCGATGCCCGTGGACACGGCAACCGTGTGGTCGGCGATAGCTTCCCGTTCAACTGCCTGAGCGACCTCCGGTTCTGCGACAGAGATCACAACCAGCGTCGCATTGCTCAGAGCCTCAGCGATGTCCCGGTCGCCGCTCTGGTACTGCTCGACCAGCCGTGATGGCATGACGGCCTGGAGCAGTTCGGTCGTCTCGACCTCGGCATGCTCCAGGTCGGTCGCCTGTTGTCTCAGCGTGGCGACGACGCCGTTGAACTTGTTCGAAAGGTCACCGAACTCGTCCTTCGTGTGAACACCCAGAGCCACGTCGAGATCGCCCTGTCGCACCTCATCCGCGGCGGCGACGATCGGGCCGATCGGCCTGAGAATCCTCCGGGCGACAACCGTGGCCACGACGATCACGATCGGAATCAGGATCACGAGGAGAATCAGAAGCGTGATGATGTGCCGCCGCAACGGACCATACGCTTCGGATGTGGAGACCTCGGCGATGGCCACCCACTGCAGGCCTTTGATGTCGAGCGCGCCCGCCACCGTGAACGTCCCCTGGTCGAGGTAGTTCGTGGTCGTCCCACCGAACGTATCTCCCGCCAGCGCCGCGGTCACGGCATCGGTGTTGACCGGCTGGATGAGGACCGTCGTGCCAAGAGCTTCGACGGCCCGCGGGATCTCAGGGTCGTAGCCGGCGTCGCCGACCAGTTCGAGGTATCGATCCGGATCCTCCAGCCAGATACGCGAGTCGGTGCGCATGAGGCCGTCTTCACCAACGACGTAGACCTCGCCCGTCTCGCCCAATCCCGTTCCGGTCCAATCCTGTCCGGCGGTGGTGAGATCGACCAAGAGCTCATTCGGTATCTCGACCGCGAGCGCGCCGGCCACACGGCCCTCATCTCTGATGGTGGCAGCCATGAACGACGTTGGAGCGAATCCCGCGGGAGCGTACGCCTCGAAATCCACCAACACGGCCTCACCTGCCGCGGCCGTCTGAAGCCGCTCAATCACGGCCTCGGCGAGTGCGCTGTCACGGTATGGGCCGTTGACAAGGTTCGTGCCGAGTTCAGAGTGTTTGTCAACCGAGTACACAACCGTTGATGTCTCGGCATCGATGAGCAACAGGTCGCCCAGCTGCAGTGCTGAGGCCATGGAACGCAGCGTGGGGTGGTGGACTGCGTGGGCTTCGCTGTACGGCGACCCGTCGCCGGCATCGTCGAGTTCGGACCGGTCCTCGAACGGGTTCGTGGCGATGTAGTAGTACTGCAGGTACTGGGCGGCCGGCGACTGGGGGAAGAACGCGTCGACTGAAGGCACCTCATACCCCGGCGGAACGATCTCCGCGAGCCCGGCCGCATAGGCGGAGCGCAACTCTTCGAGTTGAGCATCCAGAAGCGGCTCGTCAATCGCCCGGTAGCCGGCATCGAAATCCTCAAGTGCCTGGGCAACCCCCGTGCCGTGGGCCATCGTGACCACGATGTCGCCGATCGACTCGATGCCTCGCTCAAGCCGTTCCATCCGTGATTCGCCCACGCTCACAAGCTGTTGCTCAACCGTGGTGCTGAGAAAGTCGCGCGCCGTGACCAGGTTGAAGACGCCCACGATCAGTACCGAAACGATCGAGACAACCGCCATCACGATCGCCACATCGGTGCGGGCCCGCCGGCCACGGCGCTGCTTCTGATCCGGAGCGGTTTCCTGAGTCGCGGGCGCAGACGTCGTCATGAGGACACCTCGCCGCTAGATTCGACCTCGCCCGTCTCGGTACTGTCACCCGTCGGGAGAGTGCCGATCTCAACCGGATCGTCATCTGCGCCCGGTACATCGATCACGAATCGGTCAACAAGCGGATTAAGCCGTCGATCCCGGGAGGCCAGCAGTTGGTTCAATTCGTCGGCAAGTGCAGGATTCCGGCTCGCCACAGCGCCCGCCGAATTCGCGTCGATGCGCACGACCTCACAGTCGCTCACGGCCACGACCTCTTGCGCCGACCCCTTGTGTCTCGAGCGGCTCACCACGCCGAATACGTCGCCGTTCGAGATGTCGATGGAGGTGCCAGGCTCGTCGGGAACCTCGATCCGTGCACGGCCGGACCACAGCACATAGACCTCGCGGCTCACCACACCTGCCGGGAGAATCGTCTCGCCGCGCCGGAACCGCTCAGGCGAGGCGGCCTCGGCGAGTTCGGTGATGTCCCGATCATCAATTTCCGAGAAGATCGACGCGCCACGAATCCGCTTCCCCAACTGTTCCACGGTGAGTGTGGCGTCGGCCACCTCCTGGATGGGATCGTGGTGGTACAGATCGAACGCCGGGCTCGGCAGGGGCACATCCATCCGATGCGACTGGTACCAAACCAGGGCCCCGAAATCGCTCTTGACCCGTGGAGAGATGGTGTAGTCGTCAATCCACATCTGTACGTCGTATCCCATCAGCGGATCATCGATCTGGACCACGCGCACCTTCGGTTCCGGATCGTCAAGAACACCGTCGGTGGCCCTGGCGGCCGCGAGCAACATGTCGATCGCGTTCGACGGCGGATTCGAGTATGCCACCTGGAGACTCACGACCACACGGTGCAGGCGCCCGGGCTGATCGAAGTTCACGAGCGTTGCACCGGCCAGCGTGCTGTTCGGGATGACGATGAGATCACCGTTGCGGTCCTGGATGCGCGACGACCGCCAGTTCGTGTCGACGACCTTCCCTTCGATGTCGTTGACCTCAATCCAGTCTCCGGGTTGGAACGGCTTGTCGCTGAGCAGGAGGAATCCAGACGCAAGACCGCTCAAGGTGTCCTGCAACGCCAGGGAGATGACGAGCGACGTGACACCGAGTGCGGCGAAGAGCCCGGTGAGATCGACATTCCAAATCGTGGAGAAGAGCAACCACGCCACCACCAGCAGGACAACGAGGCGGGGCACCATCATGAAGAGTTGCGGAACGCTTCGTGAGCCGGGGATCTTCGAACGCGCTGCGGCCTGCGCGGTGAAGAAGCGAAGGACCTGCAGAACCGTCACGGTCGCTGCGAACAGCAAGGCGGTGGCGATGACCCGTGGCAGGATGTTGGTGTCGGACATATCGAAGACGAGCACAACGAGAATCCACAACGCCGCGAGCGGCAGCACCCAGTTCCGAACCGTCGCGACCGGTTTCTCCAGCAGCGACCCACGCTGGCGCAGACGCTCCTGCAGCTCTCCGGCGCCGATGATCAACACCGGAAGGAGCACAATCAGGAAGGCGGCCCAGATCGTCTCGCCGCTGGTCAGAAGAGAGGTCATACCTGGGACCTCCCACCGTATTCGGAAGCTTTCGCAACCCACGCCGACACCTGGTCCGAGTCGAACGGCGTGAGATCATCGCCGCCCGGCAGACGATCGCGAACAGCGTCGGTGACCAGGATCTCCCCATCGGCGGCGAGACCGGCAATGACCAAAGCTCGCTCAGCCGTCTCTCCCCACAGGTCGTAGATGAGGCGCGCGTTGCCAATGAGCCCCACGGTGACCGGCCCGGCATCAACCCCGCCTGAAATGTCGAGATGGAGACCGTTCTCCTCGGCAAAGCTGCGTATCTCCGAACGAACCTCGAACGCGAATCGGGCGGAACGCGGAGCATGATCGAGGTACGGGGTCTCAACCCCGCACACCGCGACGTAAGTATCGCCCATCACCTTGACTCGCTCCAGGCCGGAAGCACCAGCAATCTCGTCGGTCCTGTCCACGATGGAATGCATCAGATCGCGGTTTGCTGCGGCGTCGCGTGTCCGGAAGAGCTCATCCAGCCCATCGAACACAAGCACGACGACGCTGGCATGAGGAACGGTCTCCACCAGCTGGCGGTCCCCTCCGACGACCGCGTCCGCGACCGCCGGGGGCAGCAGTGCGAGGAGAACGCCGGTCTTCTTGGAGAGTGCATCCGACACGGCCTGTTTCCGGCTCGAGAGATCGTCGACCATCGCACGCAGATGTCCGGCGAGAACACGGAACTCCCGCGCTCCGCCCGACGGCACGGTCGTGTAGTCGTCGCCGTCCTTGATGCGGGCGAGCGCTGACGACATCGCCCGTAGCGGATTGACGAATGAACTCGCCCACGCCACGGCAAAGAAAGTCAGGGCGATCACAATGACCGTTGTCAGCAAGAGGTTGCCGCGCACGTAGTCGTTGACCGGCTCGTCGACCGCTGTCCGGTCCTGTTGCACGAGGATGGCCCATCCGAATTCCTCGGAGCCAACCGGCTGGTAGGCCGTGTAGACCTCCTCGCCCAGGTAGCTCGTGTCAGAGACGATGCCGGATTCACCCTGCAGTGCCGCGCGAACCGCGGGGCTGTCGACATCCTGGAAGAGAACCGTGGTGCCGAGTGCGGCCATCTGGTTCCGTTCCTCAGCGGTCGCGGAACCGATCTCCTCGACCCGGGCAAGGTACGCCTCGGGATCTTCCAGGAATGCCCGGGAATTCGACCGCATGCGTGCATCAGACCCAACCAGGAAGATCTCGCCGGTCTCGCCGAGGCGACCGGCCCTCCAATCGCGCGTCATGATCTCATCGATCGTGTCGTCGGAGAGACTCGCAGCCAGCACGCCGACGAGCGTGTCGCCGTCGAACAGCGGCGTCGCGGCAAATGCCGTCGGATTGTCGAACCCAGGTGTGTAAGTGGTGAAGTCCACGCCGTCCACCGCCCCGGCTTCGCCCGACGAAACCACCCGTTTCACGAGGTTGGCGAGCGCCGTACCGCTGTGGGGGCCGTTATCGAGGCTGGTGCCAAAGTCGATCTTCTTGTTGGACGAGTAGACGATCGTCTTGTTCTCCGGTTCGATCAGATAGAGATCGGCGAAGCCGAGGCGGTCGGCGCTGGCTCGGAAGAGCGGGTGCAGTGCCTTGTGGACCTCGGTCCACGAACTGCCATCCTCAGCGTCGGTCAAGAGCCGCTTCTCATCGATCGCTAGGGGACTCCTGGCGATATACGCAGCCTGGAGGTACACCGCAGCCGCATCCAGCCCGGAGGAGACGTCGAGGACATCCACCGGCACGCCGCGAACCTCCTCGAGGATCGGGACGAACTCGTCGAGGTAGAAACCGGCAAGTTCGAGTCGGTCGGCATCAATATCGTCGAAGGTGAGCTGGTCGAGTTCGTCATAGCCTGCCGCGAACTGCTGCACGCCGTCGATTGCCATCGAGCCGGATCCCATCGCCTCGAGCGCCGACACGACTTGCCTGAGGTAATCATTGATCTCAGCCTCTCTCGCCCCCACGGTGGAGGAGAGCCGCTCGTGGAGGAGATCCTCACCATCGCTCCCGGAACCGGAGACGGCGATGACTACCGAACCGACAAGGGAGACCACGCTGACAAAGAGGATCCCGATCGCGAGGCGCGTAGCGACCGACGTGTGGCGTGCCCACCACCCGGACTGCTTGCTCTTCGCTACTTCGGCCGCTTCCGGCTGATCGGTCACTGTGCCTTCGGTCACGACAGGGAGGTTAGTAGCACCCGGTTCTCGGGCTGGAAGCCCGGGGTCAGCCTCCGGCCGGGTCGCTCTCGATGCCCTCGAGGGCGACAGCCAGGGCCTGGAGCGCCCGCGCGCGGTGTGATATCTGGTTCTTCTCGTCGTCGGACATCTCGGCGTATGTGCGTCCGCCCACGGCGAAGACCGGGTCGTATCCGAACCCGCCCTCGCCCCTCCGCTCATCGGTAATCGTTCCCTCGACGACACCTTCGACGACGATTGGGTCGCACCCTGGGACGATGAACGCGATGGCCGTGCGGAAACGTGCCGACCGGTCGGCGACTCCCCCGAGATCGCCCAGGAGCCGATTCACATTCTGGTCGTACGTCGCCTCGGGCCCGGCGAATCGGGCGCTGAACACCCCGGGTCTGCCGTCGAGCGCATCAACTTCGAGTCCGGTGTCATCGGCGAGCGCGGGGAGTTCCGTGGCCTCGGCCACCGCATAGGCCTTGAGCACGGCATTGCCTTCGAGCGTGAGTTCCGTCTCGTCAACGTCCGGCCAACCGAGTCCCCGAACGATCTCCCACGGATGCTCCATCCGGGCGAGGACCGCCTCGACCTCGCGAATCTTGTCCGGGTTCTTCGAAGCGACGACGACCCGGTGTGGGACGGCGGTCACGCCCTGGCGTTTCGTTGCTCGTCGACGAGCTCGCCAATCCCCTTCGCCGCAAGATCGAGCATCCGATCGAGTTGCTCCCGATCGAAGGGATTTCCCTCGGCCGTGCCCTGCACCTCGATGATCTTGCCTGAGCCGGTCATCACGATGTTGGCGTCGACATCTGCACCCACGTCCTCGGTGTATTGGAGATCCAACAGCGCCTCGTCACCGATGAGTCCGACGGAGATCGCGGCCACATGGTCGGTCAACGGCGAGGTCTCCATCTTCCCTTCGGCGATCCGCACGTCGAACGCGTCGGCGAGCGCTATCCAGGCCCCGGTGATGGAAGCCGTTCTCGTTCCACCGTCGGCCTGGAGCACATCGCAGTCGACACGAACCGTCAGCGGACCCATCACCTTCATGTCGACGACGGCGCGAAGCGACCGACCGATGAGCCGCTGGATCTCCTTCGTCCGACCGCCCTCGATGGCGCTGCGACGGATGCGTTGAGGGCTGGAACCAGGGAGCATTGCATATTCCGCCGTCACCCATCCTTTGCCGCTGTCCCGCATCCATCGTGGAACTTCCTCTTCGAATGCCGCAGTGCACAGCACTTGCGTCTTCCCCATCTCGATGAGGACCGAACCCGGCGTCATCTCGGTGAACCCCCGCCGGATCCGAACGGGCCTCAGCGCGTCGACTGCTCGGTCTTCTCTCATGGTTCCTCCCCGATCGTGATCTCTGTTCCCGGCATGGCCAGAACGAGGTCGCCGTCGAACTCATCGGCCGCCTCTTCAAGCGCTCGATCGGGATCGATCCCGGAGGCGAGGTGTGTGACGACCAGCGTCCTGACTCCGGCTTCGGACGCAATCCGGCCGGCTTCACGTGCCGTGAGATGGTATGGGTACGTGTGCTGATCCCGCTCACCGGCGATTGTGACCTCGCACAGCAGGACGTCGGCTCCGTGCGCAAGATCGAGGAGATCGGATCCCGGTCCAGTATCACCCGAGTACACGACCGATCCTCCCGGCGTGTCGAATCGGGTGATGAGAGCCGGCACCGGATGAATCGCTTGACCGAATCGAATCGACACGTCGTCCGTCTTCACCGTCGACCCGGCGTCAACCTCAATGAGGTCGAGCACCGTGTGGAAGACGTGCTCCTCGGTAGCGCGAGCGAATGCGGAGAGGTGTCCGGAAGCTCCCGGAGGCACGAATACAGGGACCGGAACCGAACCCGACGGGCCGAAGGCAAGGTAGCCGTAGAGGCCGAAGATGTCGGTGCAGTGATCGGCGTGCGTGTGGCTTAACACAACCCCGTCGAGCGTTCCAGGATCGACGTGTTTTGCGAGTTCCATGAACGTCCCGGTTCCGGCATCCAGCCAGAACGATATCCCCGCGGTCGTCAGCAGGTACCCGGACGCCGGGTTCGTGCGGGTCGGCGCCCCTCCCGATGATCCAAGGACGGTGAGGGTCGTCACGCGAACACCGTCAGTGCCACGATCCAACACACAGCGGTGAACGTTCCTGCCACCAGTGGGACCCAGGACCGGACCGGGTACGCCTTCCACGACCACACCGTCGTGATGAACCAGATCGCCACGAGCACCGTCACCATCCACCACGGCGCGACGAGGAGCGACGCCAGAATGAAGAACAGCACCGTCGCCTGCAGAGCACCGGCGATCACCGCGAAGAGTCGGCGGTACGTCTCGGGGTTGTGTTCGTCGGAGGTCATCGCGGCGAGGTTACCGCCGCTCGATCTCGACGGGCGATGCCACGCCGCCGCCGTATCGATAGGCGCGTGCTGTGATACGACCGTTCTCGACACCGACGATGAGGTTCACCCATGCCGGATCGCCGCCGCCTTCGAGGTCGGCGGTCGACGGGATCGGAGGAGCCGTCGGATGTGAGTGGAACAGTCCGACAATCCCCCATCCATGGGCGTCGGCGTCTTGCCACGCTGCGAAATGCTCTTCAGGGTCGAGCGTGAATCGGTTCGGCCCCGGGTCGGCGTTGACGAGTTGGTAGGTCTTCGTCACACCATCGTTGACGCCCGCGATGAGTCCGCACGCCTCATTCGGTGCCCACGCCCTGGCGTGATCGACCATCGCGTGCATCGCCTCGTCTGGGATCACGATGACCTCGACGCCGACGGAGTTACGTGCATCCGCCAGATCTTCGGATGCCACGACGACCCGAACGCCATAGCGCGAGTAGAAACCGGGGTTCAGTCCACCCTCGTCGTCCGGGATCACGATCGCCTCGATCCCGTCCGAGGCGAGGCGCGCCCGGACGATCTCGGCATCAGATCGGGTCGGGTAGACGGCGACGGTAACGAGATCGGTCATGACAGAGGGTCTCGGAGAATCGGCTGGGTCATACAATGGCTGCCGCCCCGGGCTCGCCCGAGTTCAGAAGCGTCGAGTTCTACGACTTCGATGCCGTAGTCCCGCAAACGCCTGTTCGTCTCCTGGCTGCGCCGGTAGGCGATCACCGCGCCGGGGGCGACGGCGAAGCTGCTGTTGCCGTCGTCCCGATACCTTCGGAGCCGCCCGATCTCCGAGCCAATGAACGGGGTGGTCACTGTGTGGCCTCCTCGGCAACGGTCCGCACGGCTTCAGCGATGGCGCGATCGCCGCTCACCGAGAGGTCGTCAAGACTCCCTCTCCCCCACAGCCATCGATCCATGTCGTCCGCTGTCCCGTAGATCTCGACATGCGACGAGGCCTCGCCCTCGACGAGCTCGAGGGCCGGGAGATCCGCGTACGTGTTGCCGGTAGCCGGCGACGTACCGGAGAATCGACCCAGCCGCAGCGACCAAGATCGTCCGGGGACCGCGAGTCGCGCACTGCGATCTTCAAGAGTGATGCTCCCCCAGGCTGGAGCTCCGGACACGTACACATGGAGGACCTCATCGACGCCGTCCGCCGCCAGGGCCTCGTCCATGGTCGACTGATAGGCGTGTGCCTGTTCAGCATCGATACGATGAACCAGGGTCTCATGGGCGAGGCGGCGGTACCAGAAGCCGACCGTCTGATCGGGGTCGAACCACGTCCACACCGCCTCGGCCGGATCGTGAGCGGACAACACTTCCAGGAGGCGAGCCGCAGCGACGTCGAACCATTCGATGATCGGTTCTCCAGGCGCGCCGAGTCGCCGGTCCTGTCGCTCGGTCCAACCTTCGTCGACGATCCTCGCCTTCTCGGTATAGATATCACCGACGTGTTCGACCACGGTGCGGACGGTCCATCCGTCGCAGCACGGCGCGTCTGCATCAAGTCCGAGACGAGCCGCACGCGCGATGAGATTGGCGTCGGCGCGGATGTTATCGAGGTATATCCTCCACTCCATGGCAACGACCCTACAGGGTCTTCAGATACTCGAGCTGCGCGTGTCCGCGTTCGAATCCGAGCCGATCGTTGACGGCGAGCATCGCGGCGTTCGATTGGGCGTTGTAGGTGCGGATTGATGCGTAACCCCGCTGCTTGGCCCAGGTCGCCGACGCTGCCTTGAGTGCCGTGGCAATGCCGCGGCCTCGGTACGCGCGTCGAACGCCCGTGAGCTCCTGAGCGATCGCCGTGGGATCGTCATCGACGGGTTGGGGCTCGGTGAACCCCGCCATGTCGTCACCGTCCATCGCGACAGGGAAGCCGTCAACCAACAGACGGGGACCGAGCATCATCGCGTCGAAGTCCTCGAACGGCACCTCGAGGATCTGCAGCGGCGTCGGGACATCGTGCTCAACGTCGACGTATATCCGGTGAAGGTCCGACTTCCACTCAGGACACGACTCGCTCAGGGTCGCGACGGAGATGATCCGAATTCCGCTCGCCTCTACCCGATCGAGAGCGAGCCCCCATGAAGCCGGACCGAACGCACCGAGATCGAGAGTTGATCGCCACTCCCGATCGATTTCTCGGAAGGCCGCTCGGTCGAGGAATCGGATCGTTCGCTCGTCCCGCTCCTCGGCTTGTCCCAGCAATCGGCCGGCTTCACGTTCGACCGCTGTGGTCTGCAGTCG
>CAXMQO010000068.1:0-7183 GCA_964195515.1 uncultured Saprospiraceae bacterium
CCCCGGAATGATCCCGAGCAGGATCTCGGGCTGACCGACGCGCGCGTCGTCGGCGAGGTAACGGAAGTCTGCTCCCATCGCCAGTTCCAGGCCCCCGCCGAGGGCGAAGCCGTTGACGGCTGCGATCGTCGGCTTCTCCAGGTCCTCGAGGCGCTTGACGACGGACGAGAGGTCACCGGCGAGATCGGCCTCCCCGTCCCCCTCGAACGCGGCCTGGAACCCGATGATGTCGGCTCCCGCCGCAAAGTGGGGGCTGCCGGTGATCACGACCGCGCGCACGTCGGAGGCGGTCGCCTTCTCCAGGGCTGCGCCGATGTCGGCGATGAGTTCGGCGTTGAGAGCATTGACGGGCGGCCGGTTCAGGGTGATCCTGGCTACCGCATCCGAGACGGTGTACTCGACGAGATCCACGACGATCCCTCCATAGCTCGCGTGGGATGCAGGCTACAAGGAGTCGACGATGGCCCCGGCTGCCGACCACGGATCAATCTCTCGGGCGACGACGCGGTTGACCAACTCGACACCGCCGGAATCGAGTGAGGCGCGTCTGCGCAACCCGGCTCGGACTGCGGATTCGATCTCTTGAGCGGCGCGTTCCCTCCTGCGGATCTCTCGTCCTCCGGTCTCGGTGAGGTGGCGCCGGTGGTCGACGACCGCGGCCCACAGGTCGTCGAGTCCCGTTCCATCCGTAGCGACGGTCGTCACGATCGGAGGCCGCCATGCACGTTCCGGTCCGGCATCGAGCATGCGGAGCAGTTCGGTCACCGTCTCGTCGACGTCCGGTCGGTCTGCTTTGTTGACAACGAACACGTCACCAATCTCGAGGAGGCCTGCCTTGGCCGCCTGGATCGAATCGCCCCATCCCGGGTTGACGGCGACGAGCACCGTGTCGGCGGACGAGGCGACGTCGATCTCGGCCTGACCGACGCCGACGGTCTCGATCAGCACCTCAGCGAAGCCGATCCCGTCGAGAAGGGCGACGACACGCGGAGTGGAGTCGGCGAGGCCGCCGAGATGCCCGCGGTTCGCCATCGAACGGATGTAGATGCGCGAGTCGTCGGTATGGCGCTGCATGCGGATCCGGTCTCCGAGGACCGCGCCCCCGCTGAAGGCGCTCGAAGGGTCAACGGCCACGACTGCGACGTTCCCCCGATCGGCGGCGAATCCGACAAGTCCGTCGACAAGCGTCGACTTCCCTGCGCCGGGTGCACCCGTGACACCGGTCACCCATGCTGCACCGCCGCTCGGGTAGAGCGCGGCGAGAGCCTCTCTTCCATCTGCGGTGTCGTCCTCGACGCGACTCACCAGACGGCCCAGAGCACGGCGGTCGCCGGATTTGGCAAGGTCGATGAGTGTCACGCCGCCAGGATACGGCGATTGTGGACCGCGACGGTGCCTGTGAACGATGAGGTCCCGGCTACCGACCACCAGCAAGGGCCCGTGCAGTGCGAGTCGGCGGGATACGGACTACGGACGGCGAAGCCGGCTCTCAGATGGCCTCTACGGTCGTGACACCGGGGACACGATCGCGTACGATCCGTTCGATGCCGGCCGTGAGCGTCATCGTGGAGAGCGGACAGCCACCGCACGCACCGACGAGTTGGAGTGTGACCTTGCCATTCGAGGCGCCGAGCAGCACGAGGTCTCCGCCGTCGGCCTGTAGCGCCGGCCGGATGTACTCCAGCGTCGATTCGAGCAGCGACAGATCGATCTCTCCCGCCGCGTCGAATCCGGTGTCGGATTGGTCCGTCGGAGAGGCAATCTCGATGACGTTCTCTTGTTCACCAGCCATGACCACAAGCTAACCCCCCAAAGCGCGCTACCGGGACGCTTCTCTGCGGTGGGGCGGTGGGCCTCAGATCCGGTCGATGGTGGCGCCGAGAGCGGTCAGTTTCTCGACGAAACCGTCGTAGCCACGGTCGGCGTGCTGGGCGCCAACGACCGTCGTCGTCCCGTCCGCGCGAAGACCGGCAATCGTAAGCGCCGCGGCGGCCCGGATGTCACAACCATCAATTTCGCAGCCGCTCAGTTCGTCTACGCCCCGGATCACGATGTGCTGGCCGTCGGTGTGGATGTCGGCTCCCATCCGGTTCAACTCACCGATGTACCGGAAGCGGGCGTCGTACACGTTCTCGGTCGCGATCGACGTGCCGTCGGCCACGGACAGCAGGGCCACCATCTGGGGATGCATGTCGGTGTGATAGCCGGGGAACGGAAGCGTCGCGAAATCGATCGGACCGGGACGATCGGGTCCTTCGACCGTGATCCAATCATCACCCGACGTGACGACCGTGCCAGCAGCAGCGAGCTTGGTCATCTCCATGCGCAAGTGCCCGGGGACGCAGTCGAGAATCGTGACGTGGCCGCGAGTCATCGCTCCCGCCACGGCGTAGGTACCGGCCTCCAGGCGATCGGGGACGACGCGATGGTCGGCAGGGTGCAACTCCTGAACGCCGTGGATCAGGATCGTGGACGTTCCTGCGCCGTCGATCCTGGCTCCCATTGCCGTCAAGTAGGTCGCGAGGTCCGCCAGTTCGGGTTCGCGGGCAGCGTTCCCAATCGTGGTCGTGCCCTCGGCCATGACGGAAGCGAGCAGGACGTTCTCGGTGGCGCCCACCGAAGGGAATTCGAGGTAGACCTCGGCACCGTGGAGACCGTCCGGCGCCGTGGCTCGAAGAACGCCGTGCCGGAGTTCGAAGACCGCACCGAGATTCTCAAGCCCACCGAGATGGAGGTCGATCGGCCGTGACCCGAAGTCGTCGCCACCCGGCAGAGCAACCCTGGCCTCTCCGGTTCGGGCGAGGAGCGTGCCGAGGATCAGTATCGATGCTCGCATCTGCCGGACAAGATCGAGTGGAGCCTCCGGATTCGGAACCTCGGGTACTTCGATCTCGAGCGTCGTGCCGTCTCGCTCGCAGGTCGCTCCGACGTGTCGCAGCACGTTGCCCATGATCTCGACGTCGAGGATGCGCGGAACGTTCGAGAGGTGGTGGGTTCCTGGAGCAAGCAATGTTGCCACCATGTGCTTGAGCGCAGCATTCTTCGCACCAAGAACGGCAACCTCGCCCTCGAGACGAACGCCGCCGACAACTCGAAGCGATTCGATGGGGGATGGCATAGGCCGAACACTAGGGGTCGAGTAGATCAGTAGAGCAGTGACAAGTAGAGCAATACTGATCTACTGATCTACTGATCTACTGATCTACTCCCTGTCCGCTACCCTCCCAACGCATCAACCAAGGGGCAACCGTGCGCGTCGCAATGGGAACCGATCACGGGGGGTACGCCCTCAAGGAGGACCTCAAGGCTCGCCTTGTCGCCGCAGGACACGACGTGCTCGATTTCGGCACCGACTCCGACGCGTCGACCGACTACCCCGATTTCGTTGCGCCCGCGGCTCGTGCCGTCGCCACCGGTGAGGCCGATCGCGGCATCGTGTTGTGTGGTTCCGGTGCCGGTGCGTCGATCGCAGCAGGGAAGATCACCGGTGTCCGCGCAGCAACTGTCCATGACGTCTACACCGCGCACCAGGCCGTCGAGCATGACGGCCTCAACGTGCTCGCACTCGGCGGTCGGGTCGTTGGTGTCGAACTTGCCTGGGAGATCGTGGAGGCGTTCCTCGGGACCGAGTTCACGGGTGATGAACGGCACGTCCGACGCCTAGCGAAGGTCGACGAACTCGATCGTCGCCGGAGCTGATCCGGGTCCGGAGTCGAACGCTCCCGAGAGGCCTCCGTTAACATGGCCGCCATCCCGATCGACTGGAATCATGGATCCAACAAACGGAACTTCGTACGTCAATCGTGAGCTTTCGCTCCTCGAGTTTCAGCAGCGCGTCTTCGCTCTCGCCACGACGCCGGATCGCCCGTTGCTCGAGCGGGTCAAGTTCGCCGCGATCGTGTCGTCGAACCTGGATGAGTTCCATCAGGTGCGCGTCGCCGGTCTCCTCGAGCAGGCAGCCGACGGGGTCACGAAATCGGGTCCGGACGGCCTGACACCCCGGCAGCAACTCGTGGCGATCCGAGAGCGGGTCATCGAACTCAACAGTGAGATCGATCACCTCTTCACCGATGACCTTCGCCCGGCCCTGGCCGCCGAGGGGATCGAGTTCGCCGTCTACGACACGCTGGGACCAGAGGATCGCCAGGTCCTCGACACCGTGTTCGAGGAGGAGATCTTCCCGGTGTTGACGCCCCTCGCCGTCGATCCAACCCACCCCTTCCCGTTCATCTCCGACCTTTCGCTCAATCTGGCAGTCCTCCTCGAGGATGGCGACACCGGGAGCCAACAATTCGCGCGGGTGAAGATCCCGCCGAATGTGTCTCGTTTGATCCCCCTTCGAGACGGGCTCCGTTTCGTCCCCATCGAGCAGATCGTGAACAACCACCTGGGCCGACTCTTCGGTGGTCTCGACATCGTCGGCTCAACGACGTTCCGGGTTACCCGTAGCGCAGACATGGCTGTCGAGGAAGAGGAAGCCGATGATCTTCTCGAGGCGATGGAAAGCGTGCTCCGCTACCGGCATCGTGCAGCCCGTGCGGTCCGTCTCGAGGTTGAAGCCGGCATCGAAGACAACGTCCTCGCACTGCTGCTTCAGGGTCTGCAACTGACGCACGCCGAGGTCTACACACGAGACGCGCCCCTCGGCCTCTCCGGCTTGTGGAGTGTTTACGGCCTCGACCGTCCCGAGTTGAAGGATCCGTCGTGGACGCCGACCACACAACCGAGGCTCGCCGAGTCGAGCGGAACGACCGTCGACTTCTTCACGGAGCTGCGGAAGGCTGACATCCTCGTCCACTTCCCGTACGAGTCGTTCGCGACGTCGACTGCCGCGTTCCTCGCTCAGGCCGCCGGCGATCCCGATGTCCTCGCTATCAAGCAGACGCTCTATCGCACGTCGATCCCGGATGACCCGGCGATCGGCGGTGAAGAGGCCGTCGTACGGACGCTGATCGAGGCTGCGGAGGCCGACAAGCAGGTGGTGGTGCTCGTCGAGTTGAAGGCTCGGTTCGACGAGGCTGCGAACATCAACTGGGCAAAGATGCTCGAATCTGCCGGCGTGCACGTTGTCTACGGCGTGCAAGGACTCAAGACCCACACCAAGACACTGCTCGTGGTGCGACGGGAGAACGACGGCATCCGCCGCTACTCACACGTGGGGACCGGGAACTTCAATCCGAACACGGCCCGGATCTATGAGGACATCGGTCTGTACACAGCAGACGAGGACATCGGCGCCGACCTGTCGGAGTTGTTCAATCACCTCACCGGTTACGCCCGACCCGCCTCCTACCGGAAGCTCATCATCGCTCCCAATTTCCTCCGAGCCAAGATCGTCGAACGCATCCGAGAACAGGCGAACCTCGGTGCAGACGGACACATCCTGATGAAGGCGAATCACATCGTCGATACCGAGATCATCGACGAGTTGTACGCCGCATCCGGCAAGGGCTGCCGCATCGAACTGATCGTTCGTGGCAACTGCTCGGTGCGTGCCGGGGTTCCGGGCCTCTCGGAGACGATCACGCTTCGCTCGATCGTTGGGCGATTCCTCGAGCACTCCCGAATCTACCGCTTCGGCGCACCCGGTTCGACGGCCGTCTACTACATCGGTTCGGCCGACATGATGCAGCGAAATCTCAACAATCGGGTCGAGGCGCTGGTCCCGGTGACCGATCCCCGGCTGAAGTACCGAATCGAGGAGATTCTCGAGGTAGAGATGGCTGACGACGTGCTCGCATGGACGGCGGCACCCGACGGGAGTTGGTCGAAGGTAGCGTCAGAGATCGGCATCGACACGCACCAACGCCTCCTCGACCTGGCTACCGACCGCGCTCGGGGAGAGGCGCCGCACCCGTCATGAGAGCCCAACGGTTTCGCGCCTCGATCAAGGCGGCCGGCGGCGTGTTGTATCGGGCGAACGACAACGGTGACCGCGAATTCCTCCTCGTCCACCGTCCCCGCTACGACGACTGGTCACTTCCAAAGGGCAAACTCGGCCGACGGGAGGGGTTCCTCGAAGCCGGGCTTCGCGAGGTTCGCGAGGAGACCGGGATCCGGGCGAACTATCCCGTCGAAATCGGATCGGTCGGCTACGAGACCGATGCCGGGAACCGCAAGGTCGTCCGCTGGTGGCTGATGGAAGCCGTGGGGGGCGAGTTCCGTCCGAACCCCGAGGTCGATGCCATCGCCTGGCTCACGCTCCCAAAGGCCATCAAGCGGCTCCAGTACGCGAACGATCAGAAGGTGCTGCGACGTGCCGATGCCCTCGCCGACGACTCGACGTATTCGAAGATCTACCTCGTACGACATGGTCAAGCGGGCTCAAAGACGAAGTGGAAGGGCAAGGACCGCAAGAGACCCCTCGACCAGCACGGGCGGAAGCAGGCGATCGACCTGGCCGTCCGTTTCAAGGCACATCCAGTCACGAGGATTGTGACCTCGGACTATCAGCGTTGCCTCCAGACGGCGAGGCCCCTCGAGAACGCCATCCGGTTGTCGGCGGAAACGGATCACAGGTTCAGCGCCGACGGGAACGCGGATAGTGTCATGGAGTTCATACGCGGGCTCGATGGCGAGGCCGCAGTGGTCGTCACCCACGGTGAAGTGATCAGCGCCGTCGTGGCGAATCTGGCCGCGGACGGCACCGACCTCGACGGCCCCATGGAGTGGAAGAAGGGTTCAGTCTGGGTTCTCGAAGCGCGCAAGGGTCGGATCCACTCCGGCCATTACGTCCCCCCGAAACGCTAGCCCCCCTCCCACCCCGTACCCAGGGTTCCTGTCCTCGCAGGCGGCGCTGCCAGCCCGCGGAAGGGGGGGTCCCCCGTACCCGGGGTATGTGTCCCCGCCGACGGCGTTGCCAGCCCGCGGAAGGGGGTCAGATGCGAGCGGAGATCCAATCGGCCGTGGTCGCGACGATCTCGCTGAGGACCTCGTCGTTGGTCTTCCCGGCCCGCTTCGGGACTCTGAACGAATGGTCGCCGTCGTCGACGACCTCCAGGGTGCCGTCGGGAACCGATCGGGCGATCTCCCCAATCAGCGGCGGTGGTGAGAGTCGGTCCCGGGTGCCTGAGAAGAACAGTTGGGGTGCGTCGATCGCCTGGAGATGATCGACAGGTCGAGGCTCGTCCTTGCCCATCGGGACGAGCGGGTACCCGAAGTAGACGAGCCCTGCCGCAGGCCA
>CAXMQO010000069.1:0-20972 GCA_964195515.1 uncultured Saprospiraceae bacterium
GTTGAGGGGTTAGGCTCGCGGCGGTGATGATCCCGGCGTCCTTCATCTCCCTTACGCGTTGTGTGATGAGGTCCGAATCGATCGGCGCGGCGTAGAGCGACTGCATGCGCTGCGTCGCCTGGTCGTCCGGGAGCGACGAGATCTCGTCATAGATTGCCAGCGGATCCTCGTACTTCGTCCAGAGACCCTCCAGGTTCAGGACGGCAAGACCACCCAGCCTCGCAATCTCGATCGCCGTCGACGGACTGACCGCCGAATCCATGGCTGCTGCGAGAAGGGGAAGATCGAAGGTGAAAGCGTCCATCTCCCAACTCAGATCGACGTCTTCTGGATCCCGAGTCCGCCGCGACGGGACAATGGCGATGTCATCGAACCCGTAGGCCCGACGACCAGATTTAGCGATACCGATCTCGATTTCCATGGGAAAAGGCCCTTTGTGTGGACGGTAGATGCCAGCCAGGAGAAGGGTAGTAGCGGAGTAGCGGAGTAGCGGAGAAGGGCACTAGCGGAGTAGCAGAGGGAGACGGGATACGTGGTGTCTCCCCTGGCGGCAAGAGGTGGGCAGAGACGCCCGAAGGACACTACCGACGATGCAGTGGGCCCTACTCAGCTACTCAGCTACTCAGCTACTCAATCCTCCCGAGGCCTACCGCGTCTCTCGCTTGTTGCTGGATGCGTTCTGCACGCGTTCTTGCGTCCAGCGCTCCCCTCTGGAGAATCCGTGCTACTTCCGCGTCATCGAGGGTCGTGAGCGTTGCCCGGATAGGTGCGAGCTCTGCGACGATCGCTTCCGCCACGGCGTCCTTGAACCGGCCGTAGCCACCCGACCCGTACTCATCGGAGAGGTCGTCGATCGAACGGCCCGTCGTCGCCGACATGATCTCCAGCAGGTTCGAGATCCCCGGCTTCTGCTCAATGTCGTAGCGGACGGTCGGATCGGAGTCCGTCACCGCCGACTTGACCTTCTTGCGGATCACATCAGGGGCGTCGTCGAGATCAATCCTGTTCTTCGGATTCGGGTCGCTCTTCGACATCTTGGCCGTCGGCTCGGCGAGGGCCATAACTCGAGCCGCGGTCTCCGGAATCAGGGGTTCGGGGATGGGAAAGACGTCCCCATACCGGTTGTTGAAGCGGGCGGCAAGATCGCGGGACATTTCGAGATGTTGCTTCTGGTCGTCTCCAACCGGGACCAGGTCGGCATGGAACAGCAGGATGTCGGCCGCCATCAGAACGGGATATGCGTAAAGACCCAGATTCGATGGGATCCCCTTGTCGATCTTGTCCTTGTGCTGCGTCATGCGGTTGAGGACACCCGTCGGTGTCAACGTGCCGAGAATCCAGGCAAGTTCGGCGTGCTGGGGTACCTGGCTCTGCATGTAGAGGAGGGAGCGGTTCGGGTCGATCCCGAGGGCGAGCACCATCTTCGCCGTATCGAGTCGGCGGCGGTTGAACTCCGCGGGGTCATAGGGGACCGTCATCGCGTGGAGGTCTACGATGCAGTAGACGACGTCGTAGGCGTCATCCTGCTGGAGCGCGACCCAGTTGCGAAACGCACCGAGGTAGCCGCCGAGGTGCATCGCACCCGTCGGCTGAACACCCGAGAACACCGTCTTCTTCTGCTCTGTCACCGTTCCTCCTCACAAAGAAGTAGAGAGGAGAGAGTAGTGAGGAGAGAGACCGGAGCCCCACACGAACGGTTCACACGAGTAAGACAACGCCGGGCATGCGATTGTCAGCGCGTGCCCGGAGATGACGTCCAAACCAATCAACCGTTGACGCGGCGCCCGAGAACAGCCATACTCACCGACCCATGACCGACTCAGCGACCGCCACGATCATCATCGCCTAGGCGCACACGAACCCGTGTGCGCCCGTAACCCTCCGCTCAGCGGGGGGTTTTCTCTATCCGGAGCAGAATCATGACCACCATCGAGATATACGACACAACACTGAGAGACGGCACACAGCAGGAGGGGATCTCGCTGACGGCTGGAGACAAGCTGGAGATCAGTCGCCTCCTCGACGACCTCGGGGTCGCGTATATCGAAGGCGGGTGGCCCGGGGCGAATCCGAAGGATGACGAGTTCTTCCAGCGAGCACGCACCGAACTCGAACTCTCAACCGCGACCCTCGTCGCATTCGGATCGACGCGCCGCCCGCGCGGGTCTGCGGCCGACGATGGGCAACTAGCCGCCTTGATCGACGCCGACACCGAGGTGGTGTGCCTGGTTGGCAAGTCCTGGGACTACCACGTCGAACACGCCCTACGCACGGAACCTGAGGAGGCCCTTGCGATGATCACCGACTCGGTCGAGCACCTTCGCTCGGCCGGACGGAGAGTCTTCTTCGATGCCGAGCACTTCTTCGACGGCTATCGGGCCAATCCCGGATTCGCTGTTGCGACGCTGCAGGCCGCTCATGACGCCGGCGCAGAGCGACTCGTTCTCTGCGACACCAACGGGGGCACGCTTCCCCACGATGTGGAGCGGATTGTCGGAGAGGTCGCAGAAACGATTCCAGATGCAGTGCTCGGGTGCCACTTCCACAATGACTCCGGAACCGCCGTCGCCAACAGCCTGGCCGCGGTGAATGCAGGGGTCGCGCAGGTGCAGGGTTGCGTCAACGGGTACGGCGAGCGAACCGGCAACGCCGATCTGTGTTCGGTGATCCCCAATCTGTCGCTCAAGATGGGGTACGAGACGATTCCACCCGATCGGCTCCCCCACCTGGCCAGGGTGTCGCATCACATCGCCGAGTTGGTCAATCTCACGTTGGACGATCACCAGCCGTTCGTCGGAACGTCGGCCTTCACGCACAAGGCCGGCCTGCACACATCGGCTCTGGCGCGTCGACCAGATGCGTACGAGCATCTTCCGCCGGAGTCCGTAGGGAATTCGACACGAACGGTCGTCTCCGAACTCGCCGGACGGTCGACCGTCCTCGCCAAAGCTCAGGAAGCCGGTCTCGACCTCTCCCCTGAGGAGGCACAGGCAATCGTCGATCGTATCAAGACGCTCGAACACGAGGGGTACCACTTCGAGGCCGCAGAGGGCTCGTTCGATCTGCTCGCCCGCGAGGTGCAAGGGTGGAAACAGCCGTTCTTCGATCTGGAGTCCTACCGGGTCTTCGTCGAACATCGGGATGGTGAAGTCACCGCCGAAGCCACGGTGAAGGTTCACGTGAATGGCAAGCGGGTCGTGACGACGAGCGAGGGCGACGGCCCGGTCGCGGCTATCGATGGGGCGTTGCGCTCTGCCCTCTGCGATGCCTACCCGCATCTCGCCGACATCCATCTCACCGACTACCGGGTCCGCGACCTCGACTCATCCGACGGGACGGCGGCACGGGTACGCGTCCTCTGTCGCCACAGCGACGCCGACGGCTCCTGGGGCACGGTAGGGGTGCACCAGAACATCATCGACGCGTCGTGGAGAGCGGTATGTGAGGGACTCGTTGTGGGGCTGCTGAGAGATACTCCGTAATCCGGGCCGTCCCGGACGACGTAGTCGGTCGTCGATACAGCGTCCTGCTCATGGCTCATGGCTCACCGCTCATAGCTCACGGCACACGGCACATCGCACGCAGCTCGGGACTCGTTACCCTTCCCGAATCTCCGCGTCCACCGTCTGCATCTCCGCGGTCTCGAACGTGAGCGTCACCGGGATCATGTCTCCGACCTTGAATTCGACATCCTTGTCGATGCACATCACGTGGTAGCCGCCGGGCTCCAGCACCGCTTCGCCGCCGGCGGGGATCTCGATGCCACCCTCGGCCTGCTGCATCTTCATGACGCCGTCCTCCATGATCGTCTGGTGCAGCTCGGTGGCTCCACAGACGGACGCGTAGGCAGAGACAAGCCGATCAGCAACGTCGGTGCCCTTGAGCGTCATGTAGAACGCTCCGTTGTTCGCCACCTCTGGTGATGAACGCCCCCACGGATCATCCACAACGATGCCGTCGCTTCCCGAGCTGGTGCAGGCTCCTGCCAACAACACAAGCGCCACAACGACGGCGGACAATGCTGGTCTCTTCATCGAGAGTGCCTTTCTACTCAAGACATCAGCGAACGTGGCGACCGATCTCGGACGCGAGATCCACCGCCGTTACGATCTCCGACAGGGCCAATCGAGCTCCCGCTGCACCGTGGTGATAGGCGGCGGATCGGGCTGCGATCTCCGCAGGAAGGCCGCCCGCCACGAACGCTGCCACCATCCCGGTCAGTACGTCTCCGGTGCCGATCGTGGCGAGTTCCGGACCTCCCGATGTGACTACCCACGTGTTGGTAGTGTCGGCCACGAACGTCGGGTTGCCCTTGAGAAGCACGACCGCCCCACTCTCCCGAGCCAGCTCCAGCGCCGCAGAGTGCGTTGGGTCGCTCCGGGTCAGCCGAGTGAACTCTCCTCCGTGCGGAGTAATGATGGTGTCGTGCTCTCTTGAGAGGGCGGCCGAGCCATCCAGGGCGTTCAAGCCGTCCGCATCCAGCACGACTGGCCCGTCCCAGCGGTCGAGTAACGCATTGACGAAACTCTGATCGACGGACCCAAGACCTGGGCCCAACGCAAGCACGTCGTAGCGATCCGCCGCAGCAAGTACGTCGTCGACATCGTCGAGAGTGAAATTGCTGCCGCTACCGATTCCCCGGCTCATCACGCCGGGGTCCAGCGTGGCGTAGATCGGTTGGAGCGCACCAGGACAGATCACCGTCGCGGCACCCGCTCCGGCGGAGAGTGCCGATCGGGCCGCGAGCATGGCGGCGCCGGTTATGCCCGGTGATCCGCCGACGACGGCCACGGAGCCGACCGACCACTTGTGTGCATGACGGGTACGCACCGGTGTGGGAGCGTCGAACTCCTCGCAAAGCATCAACTCTGGACGAGGCTCATCAAGGCCGATGTCCACGACGAACAGCTCTCCGCTCCGCTCCGGCCCCTCGCCGAGCAGATGGCCGGTCTTCGCTGCCTGGAAGGTGACCGTCACATCGGCGTAGAACGCTGAAGTCTCGACGATTCCGGTGGTGGCATCGAGCCCCGACGGAACATCGACGGCGAGCACAGGGACGTCGAGACGAGTCCACGGAACGACGATCTCCGGCAACGAACCCCGGAAACCAACCCCGAAGATGGCGTCGATGATCAGGTCGGTCGACTTCGGCCGGCCCAGCACCTCAACGCGAACGCCTGCACGTACTGCGGCGACAGCCGCCGACCGCGCCGGAGAACCGTCCCCTCTCGGATATCCGAGCGACTGAATCGTCACCTGAACCCCACGCCGGGAGAGATGTTTCGCGGCCACGTAGCCGTCTCCGCCGTTGTTCCCCCGACCGGCCAGAACGGTCACTCGATCCCCGTATCCGATCCCCATCTCGACTGCGGTTAACGCCACCCCAAGACCGGCCCTCTCCATGAGCAGTGCAGGCGGATCGTCAGACGCCATGTCGAGACGATTCGATTCGGCAGGAGTAATGAGCGGTTCCATACCCGTGAGTGTATGGATGTGAAATGGTGGAGTAGCCGCGTAGCCGAGTAGCCGAGTAGGAGCCGAAGGCTCTCGTGCCTACTCCGCTGCTCCGCTACTCCGCTACTTCGCAAATCAACTCCCACAGCCGATCGACATGCACCGCTGTGGTATTCGTCTGACCTATCGAGACTCGGATGAATCTTCGGTCGTCGATCGACGACGGGGTCACATATGCCCACCCGGATGCGTTGATTTCGTCGGCCAGAGCGTCGGTCGCCTCATCCCCGTTGGTATGGCGGAACGACACGAGTCCGAACGGCGTGGGCGCGATCAGCTCCAGGGAACGATGGGCCTCGACTCGCTCGGCCAACGTGGCGGCCAGGGCAACGTGCTCACGGACATGGTGCCGGATCCCCTCAGCACCGTAGGAACGGAGAACGAACCAGAGCTTGAGAGCACGGAACCGCCGACCAAGTGGGACATGCCAATCGCGGTAGTCGATGACCTCTCCCGACTCCGACGCTTCGTTCCGCAGGTACGGAGGCAAGATGCTCAGTGCACCGATGAGAGGCTTGCGATCGGCAACGTAGAAGAGCGAGCAATCGAAATTTGTGAACATCCACTTGTGCGGATTGAACGTGTAGGAGTCCGCGAGTTCGAGCCCGTCCTGAAGGTGACGGAACTCGGGGCATGTCATTGCGGTTCCTGCGTATGCAGCGTCCACGTGGTGCCAGAGACCGTGGAACCGGGCGATCTCTCCGATCGCTCGGACGGGGTCAACGGCTGTCGTTCCCGTCGTGCCCACGGCGGAGACGACGGCGACCGGAATCAGACCAGCCGCGACATCGGTCTCTATCGCTGCCTCGAATGCATCGGCACGCATCGCATAGCGATCGTCGACCGGGACGAGACGCACGTGGCCGTACCCGGCGACCCTCGCACCCTTCTCTACCGACGAGTGCGCCTGCTCTGAGGCGTAGACGACCATCTTCCCGGCCTCCCCGACCGCTCGCTCCCTGGCGACGACGAGGGCTGTGTGCGTGGAGTCGGACGCGCTCATCTGGATGACACCACCACCCGGGCCGGTTGTCTTCCACGCCTCCGGGAGTCCGAGTAGGTCGACCAGCCAATCGACGACGACTTCCTCGATCTCAGTTGCCGCCGGACTCGTTGACCACAGCATTCCCTGAACTCCGAGACCCGCAGCAACAAGTTCCCCGAGAATCGACGGCGGCGACGTGTTGGCCGGGAAGTATGCGAACCATCCCGGCGATTGCCAGTGGGTGATGCCCGGCATGACGATCTCATCGAGATCCCGCAGAATCGCATCGAACGGCTCAGACTGCTCGGGAGCGACACCGGGCATCATCGCCCGTATCTCCCCCGGCTTGGCCTCCGACACAATTGACCGATCACCAACCGACTCCAGATAGTCGGCGATCCAGTCGATCACCTCGTACCCGTACCGACGGAAGTCGTCGGTAGACATGTGATAAGAGGGTGGTTTCAACGATTCCGGCATCACTTACTGTCTCCGTTCGAGGAGAAGCAGACAGCAGACAGCAAACAGCCCGGCCCCCTGAGCTCAGGCTTCCTGGCTGTTCGCTGTTCGCTTCTTCCTATCACCTGTCGCCTGTTTCCTGTCATCTGAGAAACTCCAACAACTCTCTCACCATGAAAGCCGTGGCGCCCCACAACGTCCCCTCCTCGAATTCGTAGAACCACAGTTCGTGACCGTGCCACTCCTGTGTGACCCATCGGGACTCATCGAGCAGGTGATCGACCGGTGGCTCGATGATGCTGTGAACCTCGGCGGGATCCGCGACCAGTTCATCCGGTCGATCGACCCTGGCCACGACCGGAACGATGAGTCGTGTGCGATCGCGAGTCGATACCGGAGTGAGTCCGCCGAGGATCTCGACGACATTCTCCGGCGGAAGCCCGATTTCTTCCCATGCCTCTCGTTTCGCGGTCGCGACGGCGTCTTCGCCATCTTCCCGACCACCCCCGGGGAACACGACATCTCCAGGGTGGGTCCGCATGTGCTCGGGACGTCGCGTGAAGATGATCCGGTGCGTTCCTTCTGCATCCTCATACAGGGGAACAAGCACGGCGTAGCGCGCCTGCGGTGGCGATGCCACCGGCGAGAGTCGCTCGAGTCGATCCCATACTTCCATCACGAGAGCATACGTCGGTAGTCTGCACTCGATGGCGCAGCATCTCCACAGCCGACCGCGGCACACGCCGCGGTTCATCGTTCGCCCGTTTCGTCGTCGCGATGTGGGTCCGATGCACGATGCCGTCCAAGCCTCCCTTCCTGAACTCGAGGAGTGGCTTCCGTGGGCGATCGGCTACGACCGCTCGGTCGCTCATCGATTCATCCGAGACTCAGCGTCGGCATGGAATGACGCCCGCGCTTTCGACTTCGCCATCCGCCTGCCCGACGAACCCGACTTCCACGCCGGCAACATCTCCGTATGGCCCACCTCCCCGGCCAACCGCGTCGGCGAGATCGGATACTGGGTTCGATCGGATCTGACCGGCGAAGGCATTGGTACCGAAGTCACCGCGCGAACGATCCAGGTCGGGTTCGAGGAGCTCGACTATCACAAGATCGTCCTGAGGATCGCCGTCGGCAACGAACGGTCCGATCGCATCGCCAAGCGTCTCGGCTTCACCCTCGAGGGCACACTTCGCGACGAAGTGAAGGTAGGCACCAATTGGCTCGACCACACCTCATGGAGCCTGCTGGAGGAGGAGTGGCCGACCGTCCGCGACCAGCTCGCCGACCAAGAGATATTGCGTAAGTCAGTGGATCAGTAGAGCAGAAAGGGGCGGCCCTCACGGACCGCCCTTTTCTGTCTGGCTAGAAGCTGTCAGCTGTTGACTGCCAGCTGTCTGCTGCTATCTAGAAGCCCATACCGCCCATACCGCCGTCGTCATGACCGCCGCCAGCCATTGGGGGAGCGTCTTCCTTCATCTCGGCAACGAGCGCCTCGGTCGTGATGAGCAGAGCCGCAATGGAAGCGGCGTTCTGCAGTGTCGACCGGGTCACCTTCGCAGGATCGATGACACCGTCCTTGATGAGGTCGGTGTACACACCCGTCATGGCATTGAAGCCCACGTTGCCTTCGCAATCGTGGAGCACCTTGTTCGCGACGACACCGCCTTCATGCCCGGCGTTCACCGCGATCTGACGGAGCGGAGCCTCGAGTGCACGCTTGACGATCTGACGCCCAGCTTTCACATCGTCGGTCCCGCCACGGAGCTTGTCAACCGCAGCACCCGAGCGAAGCAGAGCAACACCGCCGCCGGGGACGATGCCCTCTTCAACAGCAGCACGAGTCGCCTGGATGGCGTCCTCGATACGGTGCTTCCTCTCCTTGAGCTCGACCTCCGTCGCAGCGCCGACCTTGATGACGGCGACACCCCCCGAGAGCTTCGCGAGGCGCTCTTGGAGCTTCTCACGATCCCAATCGGAGTCGGAGTTTTCGATCTCCTGGCGGATCTGCTTGACGCGAGCCTCAACGTCGGCATGCGTGCCGGCGCCTTCGACGACCGTCGTGTTGTCCTTGGAGATGACAACCTTGCGGGCCTTGCCGAGCAGGTCCATCGTGACCCCGTCGAGCTTGAGACCGACCTCTTCGGAGATGACGGTCGCGCCGGTGAGGATGGCGATGTCCTGGAGCTGAGCCTTGCGACGCTCGCCGAACCCGGGAGCCTTGACGGCCACAGACTGGAAGGTGCCGCGAATCTTGTTCACGACCAGGGTCGCGAGCGCTTCACCTTCAACGTCCTCGGCGATGATCAGCAACGGTTTCCCGGACTGCATGACCTTCTCGAGGATCGAGAGCATGTCCTGGACCGAGCTTATCTTCGAGTTGACGATCAGCACGAACGGGTCCTCGAGGACGGATTCCTGACGGTCGGCGTCGGTGATGAAGTACGGCGAGATGTAGCCCTTGTCGAACTGCATACCCTCCGTGAACTCAAGCTCGACCCCGAACGTCTGGCTGTCCTCGACGGTGATGACACCCTCGTTGCCAACCTTGTGCATCGCATCCGCGATGCGGTCGCCAATGACGGTGTCGGCTGCAGAGTTTGCAGCGACGTACGCAATGGCGCCCTTGTCGTCGCTCGATACGGGCGTCGCACCCTCTGCGATGCTTTCGACAACCTTGGCGACGGCCTCTTCGATGCCGCGCTTCATCTCCATCGGGTTGCTCCCGGCGGCGACGAGACGGAGTCCTTCTTGGACCATCGCCTGGGCGAGCACGGTTGCCGTTGTCGTGCCGTCACCGGCCACGTCGTTGGTCTTGTTTGCGACCTCCTTGGCGAGCTGCGCACCCATGTTCTCATAGGGGTCCTCGAGCTCGATCTCCTTGGCGATCGTCACACCGTCGTTCGTGATCGTGGGCGAACCCCACTTCTTCTCGAGAACGACGTTACGCCCCTTGGGGCCCAGCGTTACTTTGACGGTGTCGGCGAGTTTGTCGACACCCGCCTGAAGGCTCCGGCGAGCCTCCTCGTTGAATCGAAGTTCCTTTGCTGCCATTTGGTGAGCCTCCTAGGCGAGAACAGCGAGAACGTCGCGGGCGGACAGAATCAGATAGTCCACACCCTCGACCTTCACTTCGGTGCCGCCGTACTTCGAATAGAAGACGACGTCTCCGACATTGACGTCCATGGGAATCCGCTCCCCATCTTTGATCTCACCCGGCCCTACGGCGAGTATGTCGCCGAGTTGCGGCTTCTCTTTGGCCGTATCCGGGATCACAAGGCCGCTCGGGGTGCGAGATTCCTCGTCCTCCTGGGGCTTCACCACGATGCGGTCGCCCAGAGGTTTCAAGTTCATCCGACTCCTCCTTCAGTTCTAGCAGTCGGTCATTACGACTGCCAAGACTAGCACGAATCTGGCACTCTTGAACGAAGAGTGCCAGGTCGACGAGATCAGCGGATCAGAAGCAGGGAGAGCAGTACGGATCGGCTGATCTACTGCTTCACTACGGACTCCAGGTCCGCACCCTCGATGATTCCGACGACTCTTCCCTCGTTCACGACCACAAGACGGCCGGTCTTGCCGGTGGGACGGGTCGCCATCTCGTCGAGCGGCATGCGGACGTCGATCACGTCGCTTGGCCCGATCTTCGCCATAGCCGCAGAGGCACGCATCGAGACCCGGCGGGCTGGAGAGAGCCGATCGAGGTCCGACTCACCCAGGACACCTCGGATCCTGCCGTCGACTTCGACGGGGAGTGACCGGAGGCGGACGCCGATCTGAAAGAGGTCGACCACGGTTCCAACGAGCATCTCCCCCGGTACCGGATCCGGGGTCTTGCGCATGATGTCGCCGGCGACCAAGCCGTCCACTCGCACGAGGAGGCGCTCTCGTCGACCCGCCACCTCTGCGCTGCGGAGCAGATACCACCCCAAGATGATCCACAGCAGCGCCCAAGGATCGAAGCCTGTCAACGCAGCCGCCGTCGCCACGCCGATCACGATCCAGCCAAATATCCGACCTGCCGCTACCGCGATCTCGGTCGCTCTCACCCGATCTCCTTTGAGGTGCCACACGGCGGCACGAAGCGCACGGCCTCCGTCGAGGGGGAACCCGGGTAAGAGGTTGAAGACAGCGATGAAGAGATTCGCGAACGCGAGAAAACGGATCGAGGATTGCACCTCCGGTACGCCCCCTGCGATCGCGGCGACCAGCCAGGCAACACCCGACACCGCAAGAGACGCCACGGGTCCGGCGATCGACACGAGGAATTCGTCTGCCGGGTGTTCAGCCTTCCCATCGATCGTCGTATACCCCCCGAACGCGAGGAGTTGGATCCGGCGCACACGAAAACCACGACGCCTCGCGAGTACGGCGTGGCTTCCTTCGTGAACCAGCACAGAAAGGAAGAAGAGTGCCCCCGCCACGATCGCGATAGCCGTTGCGAACGCGGGATCCGTCTGCGGATATGCGATACCGATATCGATGTACAACACCCACACCATCGCTGCGGCAATCACGAAAACCGACACATCCGCGACAACCTCGACGCCACGGATCCGCCCGAGACGGATGCCCCGGTTCACGAACCCAGCCGCATACTCGAATCGACGTCGGCGCCCCAGTCGTCCGGCGGTGCACCACTGCGCAAGCGGTCGACTGCGACGGCAGCAACCATCGCCCCATTGTCGGTGCACATCCGGATCGAGGGGATGAACAGATCAACCGCGCGTCGGTCTGCTTCCTCCCGAAGTCTGGTGCGGAGCCTTCTGTTTGCGAGTACACCGCCGCCACCACCCACAGATTCGACCCCGGTCTCCTCCACCGCATTAAACGTCTTCTCGACGAGCACATCCACGATCGCCTCCTGGATGGACGCAGCAACGTCCGCCCTCGATGGGAGCGTGCCCTGCACCTTGGCTTTCTCCAGGTAGGTGATCACTGAGGTCTTGAGTCCGGAGAAAGAGAAGTCGAACGGGCGGTCCCGCAGAGCGCGCGGGAAGGCGATCGCTTCGGGATCGCCATGCTCCGACTCGGCGTCGATGGCCGGTCCGCCGGGATATCCGAGTCCGAGGAACCGGGCCAGTTTGTCGAAGGCTTCCCCTGCTGCATCGTCGATCGTTGTCCCGAGCGTCCTGTAATCGCCCCACTCACGAACGTGAACGATCTGGCTGTGTCCGCCGGACGCGAGGAGCACGATCGCCGGAGGCCGATACTCCTCGAACTCGAGACGCGGCGCATAGAGGTGTCCCTCCATGTGGTCGATGCCGTAGAGCGGCTTTTCGAGCGTCCAGGCGAGCGACTTTCCAAACGCGTAACCAACCATGAGGGCGCCGATCAATCCCGGACCGCGGGTTGCCGCGACCGCATCGAGTTGATCGGGATGAACTCCGGCGCTCGCGAGCGCTTGATGGACCAGAGGCCGGATCGCTTCGACGTGTGCTCTGGCAGCGACTTCGGGCACAACACCACCGAATCGGGCATGCTCCTCCGTCTGGGAGGCCAGCACGAACGAGCGGACGTTGAACCCTTCCAGAACCGCAATGCCGGTCTCGTCACAGCTGGTCTCAATCCCGAGGATGAGCGGATCGTTCATACTGCCTCTCTCCCCAGTTCGCTGCGGATGTCGTCGAGCCGAAGGCGGTATTCCTCGGCGTCCACGTCGACGGCCCACATGACGATGGCGTCTTCCCCGGCGTAATAATCTTTCCACTTGCCGACCGGGGTGAATCCGAATCGCTCGTAGAGCCTCTGAGCGTCCGTGTTCGTCGCTCGAACCTCGAGTGTGAGGTGCCGCGCGCCACCACCAACGGCTCTCTCGACGAGAGCGAGAAGGAGTCGCGTCCCGAGCCTCCTTCGCCTGAATCCAGGGACGACACCAAGCGTTGTGATGTGGGCGTCATCCTCGATCAGCATCAACCCGCCGTATCCGATGATCTCCCCGTCCTTCGTCCCGACGATGTACGCACGATTGCCGTGGGCCAATTCGTCGAAGAAGATCCTTGCCGACCACGGCTCCGGGTAGATCTCCCGCTCGAGCGTCGCGACCGCTGGAACATCGCTGCGGGACATGGCCCTGATCGTCACGGCCATAGCCCTTCAGAACGGAAGGTCTTCCAATTGATCTGCACATCGGGCTCGCGCATGTAGTCGGGCCGCAGATCCTCGGCTGCGACGAAGTCGCCGTGAGCGGCCCTGATGGCGGCGATCTCAAGCATCACGTCGGCCGACGGATAACGAGGACGACCACGCCGGACTCGGTGGAGCCCTCCCCACATCGCCTCCGGCAGTGCCTGCCAATCGCCCACGACGAGCATGTCGGCTTCATCGGCGTCGAGAGTGGCTCGGAACTCCTCGGCTCTCATCACTTCGGCTGAACCGTCGGGGGCGACACCGCCGGGGAGCGGGCGATACGGAGCGGCGGCGACCTGTCCCCTTCTCATGTCGACGACCGACCAGATCCGGCGACGCCCGGTCGCAGCACGGAGCGCCTGCACGGTCAGCGAAGAGACGGCGATGACGGGTGCTCCGACACCGGCGGCAAACGCTTGGGCGGTCGCGATCCCCGCCCTGATGCCGGTGAACGGACCCGGGCCGACATCGACGGCGACGGCATCGATGTCGTGTCGACTCCAGCCCGTTTGTTCGAAGCAGAAGTCGATGGCCGGCATCAGGAAACCGACGTGTCCACGCCGACCGACGCGAACGCTCATGGCCGCGACTGATCCGTCGTCTCCGAGAGCGACAGACGACGCGGGTGTCGCGGTCTCAATGGCGAGGATCTTCACGCGACCTCCCCCAACGACCGATCCAGCCACGAACCGAAAGGGATAATCCGGAACCGTCGTCCGGTCTCGCCGTCGATCTCGATCTCAACGACGAGCCGATCCGTCGAGACCGCTTCCTCGATCGCCTCTCCCCACTCGATGACCAGCACACCGTTCGCAGCCGTCTCCTCGAGATCGAGATCCTCAAACTCGAGGATCGATCCGAGCCGGTACACGTCCGCATGGACGAACGGCACGAAGCCGTCGCGATAGACCCGTGCGATGACGAATGTCGGGCTCGAGATGGGATCCGGCACGCCGAGCCCCTCTGCGATGCCGGAGGTGAGCAAGGTCTTCCCCGTTCCGAGCCGACCGCTGAGCAACACGACGTCGCCCGGTCCAAGGAGAGATGCGAGGCGCCGCCCGAGGGCCAGCGTCTCTTCAGGGGATTCGGTTCGTGTGGTGATCATGCTCATCTGAGCGGCCGAACAGGCCGAGTTGCTCCGAGTCCACATCAGGCTTGATCGGAGACTCGGTTTCGGCCTCATTGGCCTGGCGGTCAAGGTTACCGTCGATGGCGTCACGGATGAGAGCGAAGTCGTACCTCATGTCCTCGAGGACCTGAGCGGAACCCCGCAGAGCGGCCGCCGGGTGGAAAGTCGGCACGAGGCGGCGTCCCCACCACTCATAGGCCGTGCCGCGCACCCGCGTGATCCCGGTCTCGGTCTTGAGGAGGAGCTTCGAGGAGAAGTTCCCGAGCGTGACAACGACCTTTGGATCGATGAGCTGCAACTGTTCGCGGAGGTATCCCTTGCAGGCATCGATCTCGTCGGGTCGTGGGTCCCGGTTGCCCGGGGGGCGGCACTTCACGACGTTGGCGATATACACATCCTCACGATCGAGTCCGATCTCGCCGAGCAGCCGGTCGAGAAGCTGACCGGATGGGCCGACGAATGGGACACCCTGTTCATCCTCACGCCGTCCGGGGGCCTCCCCGACAAACACCACGTCGGCTTGGGGGGCGCCATCACCGAACACAACCTGCGTCCGGTCTTCGGAGAGCCGACACGCGGTGCATGCGAGCGCGGTGATCCGCAACTCATCGAGCCGATCGATGGCATCCATCGTCATCGCGGACTCGGGGATTCGATCAACGCCGACTCGATTGCCCGGCCAACGGCGACGAAGGCAGCTTGCTGCACGACGTCGATGTCGGCGGTCTTCGATCCGAAGGACACGACGAACGCCGAGTCCCCGTCGTATCGAGTATGCGTGGGCCGAACGCAGGCTCCGAGGGCGTCGTGGGCGCGGATGGCGACTCGACGCAGTTCGTTGCGATCCTCGATGCCTGCGTCGGTGGCGACACAGATGAGCGTCGTGTTGTCCCCGAGAGACGGGCCGATGGGCGGTGTCAGCGATGCCGGTTCACCTCCCGTGAGCGGCACCCCTTCGAGCGAGAACACGTCGCCGGCGGCGTTCAGCACGACCAGTGCACCCACGGTGGCATCGCCGACGGTAACGGCCGCAGACCCGATGCCTGCGAACTGGATGGCTCCCGGTCCGCGCCACGCCGCGACGGTCGTGCCGGCGCCTGCTCCGACGCGCCCGAGAGAAACGGGTTCGGAGGTGCGGCTTCGGTACGCGGCTGCTCCGTCCTCGGGGGTGGGCCGCCCCGGTTGATCTCCGGTCATCAGATCGAACACGATCGCCGACGGGACGATGGGTACCGGTCCGGCCGGCGTCGGTGCACCGCGCCCTTCCGCTTCGATCTCTGCGACCACACCGGTCGCGGCGGCGAGACCGAATGCCGACCCCCCGGCGAAAGTGAGTGCGTTGATAGTGACGGGCTTGATCGCATCGCCGAGTGTGGCGGTCTCACGAGTGCCGGGTGCTCCACCCCGCACGTCCACCACAGCGACGTTCGGTTCTGGGAATGTCAGCACGGTGACCCCGGTGGCAGCGGCGTGATCGGTGTAGTGCCCGACGGAGACCCCCGGTACGGCAGTGATCGTGCGATTTCTCATCAGGATCCTCCGCGAACGTATCGGCGAGGCAGCCTGGGTCCGAACTGACAGACCACTTCGTAGTTGATGGTGGAGAGCAGGTCGGCCCACTCGGTAGCGGTTACTTCCTCGTTGCCCTGCCTTCCGATGAACACGGCTTCGTCCCCGACTTCAACCGGATCGTCCCCAGTGTCGATCACGACTTGGTCCATCGTCACGTTGCCGGCGAACGGATATCGCTTCCCGCGGATCAAGACTTCCCCGCCGAGTGGGGAGAGCCGGCGAGGGATGCCGTCGGCGTATCCGAGAGGGACGGTCGCGACGGTCGATGGGCGCTCGAGGGGCCGAATGCGTCCATACGACGGGCATGCACCGGCGGGGAGCCGCTGCACGAAGGAGACCGCCGAGACGACCCTCATCGCGGGAGTGAGCTGGAGTTCACGGCCGATCTCCGGGGCCGGCCGGAGACCGTAGATACCGAGCCCGATCCGGACGAGATCGAATCGGGCATCCGTGTAGTCAAGGGCCCCTGCGGTGTTCGCAGCGTGCACGTACTCGACGTCGATACCCTCGGACACGAGAAGATCCCGGAACTGCGCGAGAGCACCAACCTGGCGGGAAGTGAACTCAGGATCTTCCTCCGCGACCGAAAGGTGCGTGGCGATTCCTTCGAGGACCAGCCGTTCATCGGCGTCGATCCGTCTGGCAAGGTCGATCGCCTCGATCGGGGAGGCACCGACTCGGTGCATCCCGGTGTCGACCTTGAGGTGGACCGGGTACGGGGCCCTGCCGAGACGATCGGCAGTCTCGGCGACGGCGTCAACGAAGTGGCTTCGATAGACAAATGGAGTCAACGACCACCCGACGACGGCGTCGAGCTCCTCCGGCAGTGGTTCAGACAGGACGAGGATCGGCGCCTCAATTCCGGCCTCGCGAAGACGCACACCTTCGGAGACGAGCGCGACCGCCAGATGGGTCGCACCTCCCTTGATCGCTGCTTCCGCCGAGGGAACGTCACCGTGGCCGTACCCATCGGCTTTTACGACGGCACACACGGCGGTCGGATAGATGGCATCGCAGATAATCCGCACGTTCGATTCGATCGCGTCGAGGTCGATCTCGATCCAGGAAGGACGCATAGGAGGCAGGGTAACGAATATGGGCGCTTCGCGACTCCGACCGTCATCGCGCGAGCAGGGGCCATTCGCCTCTAGGTCGGTGCCGATTGAGTCCGTACGCTCAGTACGCGGAAGAAATCCGGTCGGTGGATGAGACGCCCCGACCACGAGCCAGGAGAAGAGCGACACAAGCCAGGAAGACACACATGAGAACTGGTCGGCCCGTATGTGATTCGGTACCTCCGGAGGGAGTGGACACATCACCGAAAGGTGACATCCCACCGGACATCGGATCCCGATCTGCAGAACATCGTCGCCTATCTCCGCACTCTGCAGAAATCCCCTCCCCGGGACGGGTCCGACCAATGAAGCGACCGCTCTTCGGAGCGGTCGCTTCGCGTCTCAATGCCGTCGTTTGTGCCTACGTTCACAACTGTTGTGCTTCCACACACGAACGACTGATACCCGGATCCTCCCCGCCGTCGTTTGTGCCTACGTTCACAACTGTTGTGAATCTGGACACGAACGATCGGCGCCGAGGATCGAACCTCTTCCAATGGTCGCCCGTGTGTGGCACGTTGCGCGAGTGCCCAACATTGACCGCCTCCTCGCCGTCGTCGCGAGTCGCCAGCATGGTGTATTCAGCCACCGGCAAGCCTTCGCGGTGGGAGCGACCCGCCGACAGATCGAGTACCGGCGTTCCAGCGGCGCCTGGATCGATCTCGATTACGCCGTATACGCACTCGATTCATCGCCGCCGACATGGCATCGACAGGTGATGGCATCCATCCTCAGCAAGAACAGAGCTCGCGCTTCGGGAGCGACGGCCGGAGTCCTTCATGGCATGGCCAACTGCCGGAAGAGGAGACCGGAGATCACCGTGCCTGCGACGGGGAACGCGCCGAGCAAGCTCGCGGTCGTACGGCGCCGGGCGGACTTCACCTCGCTCAAGCTCGTACTCATCGACCGCATACCGACGATCGACGCACCGACCACACTCTTCGACCTCTCATCCCGCCTCCGGCCGTCGCAGCTGCAGCGAACGATTGATGACTGTCTCGTGCGCGGCAAGGTGTCGGCTGACGACCTTCGCTCTGTGCTCAGCGTCTACGACGGATGTCGTCTCGCAGGAACGGTTGCGTTCCGAGAGGCCATCGAGGAGATCACCGATGAGTACGTGCCCTCGCAGAGCAATCTCGAGGTGCTGCTGATCGATCTTCTTGATGATCCGAGAATCCCGCGTGCGGACCTCCAGGCGAGGCTCTCGTGGTGGTACGCGTTGCCTCACAGGGTCGATGCCTTCATCCGGCCTTGGGCACTCATCATCGAAGCCGACGGCCGGACCTATCACACGAAGCGGGCGGACTTTGAGAACGATCGTCGCAGAGACAATCTTGCCGTCGCGCACGGCTACAGGGTGCTGCGATTCACCTTCCGGATGCTCAATGACGATCCTGCAGAGGCGCTCCGGATCGTGCTCCGCTCAGGATCGCAAACAACGGGACGAATCGCTCGTGTCTAGAACCACAACTGCTGTGAACGTAGGCACAAACAACGCGGGCGAGCCTGGGCAGATCGGTCGTTCGAGTGGAGATTCACAACTGCTGTGAACGTAGGCACAAACAACGCCGCGTCAGGACTCTTCGCCGACGGCGATCGCCATCCCCACGGCTTGGTCGCGGGTGTGTGTGATCGTGACGAGGACCTCGGTGACGCCGAGCATCTTCGCCCGCTCGGCCGCCCGGCCAGTCAGAACCACCCGTGGCCGGCCTCCTCCGGTGATCTCAACATCAGCCCACCGCAGATGGCGCCATCCGGTGCCGAGACTCTTCATGACCGCCTCTTTTCCTGCGAATCTCGCTGCCAGCCGCGCGGACGGATCGCGGAACCGGGAGGCATACTCCCACTCATGATCGGTGAAGCAGCGCCGACGGAATGCATCGCCGTAGCGATCGAACAGATTCCGGACACGATCGATCTCGATGAGATCCACCCCGAGTCCCATGATTTCCATTCGCGCGCTCCCTGTCTCAGCCGCTCCGGTGCAGGTCCAGTCCTATTCGACGGTGACGGACTTCGCGAGGTTACGCGGTTGGTCGATGTCGTGTCCGCGCAGCCGGGCGACGTGATACGCAAGGAGCTGCAGCGGCACAACGGCGTTGACGGGGGCAAGGAGATCGTCGGTCTCCGGAATCCGCAACACGATCTCTGCGAACTTCTCGATCTCCGTGTCGGAGTCATACGCCACCGCGACGACCTTGCCACCTCGCGCCTTAACTTCCTGCACCGCCGAGATGGTCTTGTCATACGTCGCCCGCTGCGTCACCACGACAATCACCGGAACGTCCTTTGTGATCAACGCCAAGGTTCCGTGTTTGAGTTCGCCGGCCGGCATCGCTTCGCTGTGAAGGTAGGAGATCTCCTTCAGCTTCAGCGAACCCTCCATGGCGACGGCATAGTCGAGGCCGCGGCCGAGGAAGTAGATATCGTTGGCGTCGACGATCGCATGTGCAGCCTCGACGATTACCTCGTCGTTCTCGACGATCGCCTCGACCTGCGCAGGCAGGTGATTCAGTCCGCGGGAGATCTCCCTCGCACGGCGACGATCGATCGAGCCACGGGCCACGCCGAGGCGGAGCGCCAGCAAGTACTGACCGATCAACATGGCGGTGTAGGCCTTCGTTGAGGCGACCGATATCTCGGGTCCGGCTCGGGTGTAGAGGACGTCATCGGCGTAGCGACTCAACGTCGACCCCACAACGTTGGTCAACGCCAGCATCCGCGCTCCCCGCTCCGCGGCGAGCCTTGCCGCAGCAAGCGTGTCTGCGGTCTCACCGGACTGCGAGATCGCAATGGTGAGATCGCCTTCCTTGATCATCGGGTCGGCATATCGCATTTCGTGGGCGTACTCCACCATCGTGGGGAGTCGGAGCACTCGCTGGAAGACCTCGCGACCAACGAGGCCGGCGTGATAGGCGGTGCCGCAGGCTGTGATCCATACGGTGTCGAGATCTCTGGCGAACGCGTCATCAAATCCGACGTCTTCGAGCCAGGCAGTGCCGTCTTCGTCAAGGCGGCCCGCGAGGGTCTCCGTGATCACGACAGGTTGCTCGTGGATCTCCTTCAACATGAAGTGCTCGAAGCCACCCTTCTCGGCTTGTTCTGCGTCCCATTCGACGTGCAGGACATCCCGACCGACCGGACCGCCTGCGATCGTCTCGACGATCGCGCCGTCCTCGGTGATGGTGACCATCTCGTCGTCCTCGATGATGAGAAAATCGCGGGTGTGATGGAGCACCGCAGGGATGTCCGATGCAAGGAACGTCTCCCCGTTTCCGAGCCCGACCACGAGTGGGCTGATCTTGCGTACCGCGATGATCTTGCGCGGTTCCCGCATTGTCATCACGACCAGTGCGTAGGCGCCTTTGGCTCGGCCGACCGCCCTTCGGACGGCCGACGCGAGGTCTCCGTCGTACTCCTGGGCCACGAGGTGGGCAAGAATCTCGGTATCGGTCTGCGAGGTGAGGACCGAACCACCGGACTCGAGTTCCTCACGCAGCGTCTGGAAGTTTTCGATGATGCCGTTGTGGACGACGACGAACTCGCCGGTCGGATCGATGTGGGGATGTGCATTGAGATCGCTCGGTTCACCGTGCGTTGCCCATCGGGTGTGACCGATCCCTATCGTCCCTTCCAGCGGTTCCTCCGCGAGAAGGGCGACGAGTCGGGCAATCTTTCCTTCGGATTTCCGAACGTTGATCGTCCCGTTCGTAACGGCAATACCGGCCGAGTCGTAGCCCCGATACTCGAGACGCTTCAGCCCGTCCATGATGATGGGGGCGGCTTCCCTTGGGCCTACGTATCCCATGATTCCACACACGCGCGCGACCTCCTTGAGGTTGGACCGGAGGGCGCTGCGGGACTGTTTCCCGCCTCACTCGGAATTGGTTTGTCCCCGGGATCGCTCCCGGGTTTTGTCCAACCCCGTAACGACCGTGAGCGGCCGAGAGGGCACCCGCCGACTGTTCGATAGTCCCTCTTCCTCGTCACCTCGCGAATCGCGAGGGCAGGCGCTTGGATTGATCTCCGGTCGGTCGATTAGTTGTACGAGAAAGAGTAGTCGGGTAGC
>CAXMQO010000070.1:0-3360 GCA_964195515.1 uncultured Saprospiraceae bacterium
GTCGCATGAGCGTCGCCTCACGCCCGGGGCCGACTCCAACCGACGACACCCGGACTCCGCTCAGCTCTTCGACCCGTTCGACGTATCGCCTCGCTGCATCGGGGAGATCGTCATACGACTCGACGCCACTGATGTCCACGCCCCACCCTTCGAGCTCTTCATACACAGGGTGGCAGTTGTACAACACACGCTGTTGACGCGGGAACTCGTTGTAGCGCTCGCCCAGTGAGTCGTAGGCGACCGCGATCTTCAGCGGGCCGAAATGGGAAAGGATGTCGAGTTTCGTGAGTGCGATCTCAGTGAGGCCGTTGACACGAGCGGAGTACCGAAGGGCTACGGCATCGAGCCAGCCGGTGCGGCGACGGCGACCGGTCACGACGCCGTACTCACCGCCGATCTCGATCATGCGTTCGCCGGTCTCGTCGAGGAGTTCGGTCGGGAACGGTCCCGTGCCGACCCGCGTGATGTACGCCTTGGATACGCCGATTACGTTGTCGATGTCGCGTGGCCCGATCCCGGAACCCGTCACGGCGCCACCTGCAGTTGAATTCGACGACGTCACGAACGGGTACGTGCCGTGATCGATGTCGAGAAGCGTCCCTTGTGCCCCCTAGAAGAGGACGTTCTTGCCACCGTGGATTGCCTCCCATACGAGCAGAGACGTGTCCGCGATGTGGTCGCGGATCCGGTCGGCGTAGCCCAAATACTCTTCGTAGATCTCGTCGAGGTCTAGCGGCAACTGGTTGTAGACCTTCTGGAGTTGGCGATTCTTGTCCTTGCCGACCACGTCGAGTTTCTTCCGGAAGATCTTCGGATCGAAGAGGTCCTGTATGCGGATTCCGAACCGGGAGTACTTGTCCATGTAACACGGACCGATGCCTCGTTTTGTCGTCCCGATCTGCTCCTCCCCGAGGTAGCGTTCGAGCACGGCATCGAGTTTTCGATGGTACGGCATGATGACATGGGCGTTGCCGGAGACCCGCAGGCGGGAAGGGTCGATGCCCCGAGCGGTGAGATCTTCCATCTCCCGAATCATCACGGCTGGGTCGATCACGGTCCCGTTGCCGATCACCGGCGTGACCTGGGGGTAGAGCACCCCGGAGGGGATGAGACTCAGCGCGAACCGTTCACCGTCGACGACGATCGTATGGCCGGCATTGTTCCCGCCTTGATACCGAACGACGACGTCGGCATCTCGAGAGTATCGATCAGTGATCTTTCCTTTGCCTTCATCGCCCCACTGGGCACCGAGGATCACCGTGGCCGGCATGTGGTCTCCTCCACTCGTGAGAGCCGATTCTAACGGTCCTCAGGCGACGCCCTGCGAGAGCGTCTCGACGTGCGCCGGCAGGCCGAGTGAGCCTTCGGTAACCTATTGCGATCGTTGGGGTGCCGCCGACGTTTCACGAGGAAGTCCATGCACGAACGCATTGCGATCCGCAAAGCCACGATCGACCCGGTCGGCACTCCCGTTGTCCTTGCCGTGTCGGAGTCGCCGGCAATCCGCACCGAGGCGATGCACTTCCACACGGGGGCGTCCGAAGAATTCTGGGACTTCACCGACATCGTGCGCGACGTCGCGAAACGCTCGATGGTGCGGCATGGTCAGATCACGGTCTACACCCCGCATACAACGACGTCGATCGTGATCAATGAGTCCGAGACCGGGTTCCTCAACGACTTCCGCAAAGCGATCGATCGCATGATCCCCGTCGGCACCTACTACGAACACGACGACCACGACGTTCGCACCGAGAACATGCAGGAAGACGAATTCATCAACGGGCACTCGCACATCCGGCAACTCCTCACCGGTCAGCCCTCGGTCACGATTCCGATCGTCGACGGTGAAGTTCTCCTCGGCCAGTGGCAGCGAGTCCTCTACGCAGAACTCGACCAACCCCGCGAGCGGCGAATCTTCTTCCATGCCCAAGGGGTCTGATTCGGCTTCGCCGGATGTCGTCGGACGATTCGACTTCTTGCACATCGAACGTCGTGTCGTCCCGAGCCGGACCCAGCCGTTTGTGTTCCTGGGTACGATCAAGGAACCATTCCTGTTCGTGGCGGCGGTCCACTGGATGTTCACCTTCACTTCCAGTCGCATCTCGCATCGACTGGAGGCAGGGCTCGGCGTTGGTGATCGGTAGTCTCAGGACCTAGAGGAGGCGACATGGAGAATGACGGAACGGCACCACGGGAACGGGTTCTCGGGGACGACATCATCGTGGCCGACGGCGTCAAGATGTGGTTCGGTGACTTCCAAGCTCTGAAGGGCGTCACCACGACAGTCAAGGAACGAGAAGTGGTCGTCATCATTGGGCCCTCGGGTTCCGGCAAGTCGACGTTCATCCGGTGCATCAACCGTCTCGAAGCGCACCAGGAAGGTTCGATCATCGTCGACGGGGTCGAATTGACGAACGACATCAAGAACGTCGAGAAGATCCGGTCAGAGGTCGGGATGGTGTTCCAGCAGTTCAACTTATTCCCTCACCTCACGGTGCTCGACAACATCACGCTGGCTCCACAGTGGGTGCGGAAGCTCTCGAAAGACGAGGCCGCGGAGGTCGGGATGGAGCTTCTCGAGCGAGTTGGCATCCCTGAGCAGGCTGACAAGTACCCGGGTCAGCTCTCCGGCGGTCAGCAGCAGAGGGTCGCGATTGCCCGGTCGCTGGCGATGAAGCCGAAGATCATGCTCTTCGACGAGCCGACCTCTGCGCTCGACCCGGAGATGATCAAAGAGGTCCTCGATGTGATGAGGGAGTTGGCGCTCTCCGGCATGACGATGCTCGTGGTCACTCACGAGATGGGTTTTGCCAAAGAGGTCGCTGATCGGGTCCTGTTCTTCGACTATGGCACGATCGTCGAAGAAGGCACCCCGGAGCACTTCTTTGAGAACCCGCAGCATGACCGCACGAAGCTGTTCCTCAGTCAGATCCTCTGACTTTCGGTCAGAGGACCCATTCCGGCGTTCTAGCCATTCCGGATTCCTCGAGAGAACCCCTATTCGGCAAGGGCGGTCATCGGTCACCCCAGTGGAGCTACCTCCTATTGGAGATGTGATTCGTGATGTTCCTCGGAGAAGGGTCCGGGACAGAACCGTTGGCGGATCGGCGAGCACTTCATGCGCGCCATGCCTTCCTTTCCGGCCACCCAAGGGCGTCGCGTCGTCCACCTGAGACGCGGCTGAGGCGGTTTTCAGTTGATCGCGGCGCACGGTGTCGTCTACCGTGTTAGGAGAACGGCCGGTATTTCCGGTCGAAGACACGCGAGAGGAACGTCCAATTACGACCGCCAATCTGCAGGAGGAAAGAACCTTGTGAAACGCCTAGCAATCTTGTTGCTCGCGCTCGGGCTGGTGCT